>NZ_JBQRKO010000009.1:0-192366 GCF_052318935.1 Niallia sp. 01092
ATTTTCTTTACCAAATGCCTGCAGCCCTTCCCATGCAGATTGGTTAAAAGATTTATCATCTATACCACCAAGATCTGTAACCATTGCAGCTTTAAATGCATCTTTATTAGATGAACCTTCATTATTATCTTTTTTACCACAAGCCCCTAAAACAGTCCCAGCAGCAAGTACTAGAGACAGCGCTAAACCTAATTTACGCTTTTTCAAGGTTTGTACCCCCTAATATTGTTTTTGTTTGTCCTAGTGAGAATGACATTACGATAGTTTTCCCGAATTTTCAGAATAAACGCGTTTTCTTAATACTTGAAAACTAAACTTATCTGCCCTAAAGTAATTAACCGAATAAAGAATTGGTTCATCATTTTCGTCATAATGCATTTGCTTTAATACGAGCAATGCCGTCTCTGGTTCACATTGTAGAATAGGAGAAATTTTTTCATGGTAACCAAGTGGTTCGATTTCAGCAACAGCGTATGTAATATGTATTTGCATGTCAGATTCTAGTAGCTGAAAAATCGACTCATTATCATAAGATATATGTTCAGGCAAAATCTTATACGGCAGTTTGTCCAAACAATAAACTACCGGTTCGCCATTTGATGTACGAACCCTTTCAATTACTAGAAGTTCTTCCTCTCCAGAACAAGAAAAACGACGAATATCCTCTTCAGTAGAACATTGAGTATTTGAGCTTAAAAAAATGGTACCTGGATTCATGCCAGCATGTCGTATCATATTCGTTACACTACTTAATTGTTCAATGCCCGATTTAAACATTGGCTTACTATTTACAAATGTGCCAACACCGTGTCTTCGGATAATGACATTTTCTTCTTCTAATGTTCGTAAAGCCTCTCGTAACGTGGCTCTGCTTACACCTAAAGTTTTTGCAAGTTCGAATTCAGACGGGAATTTTTCTTTTTCTTTGTAGATCCCCTGTTCAATATCAGTTTTTAATCGATCAACTACTTGCAAATATAAGTGTCGTGTATCGGACTTGATAACCATACGAGCTCCTCCAAACATTTTCTAAGACATCAGACCTCTGATGTTCAATCATTCCTACTAATCGAAAATACTATAACACTTTTTATACAATAAATAAATAGAGTTTGCCGAATTTAGTCTAAAAAACAGAAACAAACAGGAATTTTGTAAAAATGACAAAACTACTTGTTTATTTCTGTTCTTTTTCCAGATGTCGCACTTCTATATTTTCCCTCTATTTAGTGAGGAATTATATCTTTTTATTAGTATAACCTATTTCGGTAGTCGTAATAACTGTTTTATAAATTCATTTCTTCTGATGCTTTTGGTACAAGCACGGTTCTTGGTTTACTCCCTTCATACGGACCAACAACCCCTCTTGCTTCCATTTCATCAATTAACCTTGCTGCCCTTGTATATCCAATACGGAATCGTCTTTGCAGCATGCTGACAGAGGCGGTTTGCATTTCTACAATTAAATCAACTGCTTCTGCGTATAATTCATCTTCCACTTCCCCGGTTTTTTCTGCAACTTCATCGGGAATCATTTCTTCCTGATATTGAGCCTTTTGTTGAGCGATAACAAAATCTACTACTTCTTCCACTTCTTCATCTGATAAAAAGGCTCCTTGCACCCTAACTGGTTTGCTTGCACCATATGGGAAAAACAGCATGTCCCCTCTACCAAGAAGCTTTTCTGCCCCTCCCATATCTAAAATCGTTCTAGAATCTGTTTGGGAGCTCACAGCAAAGGCTATCCTTGAAGGAATATTTGCTTTAATTACACCGGTAATGACATCAACAGACGGTCTTTGTGTCGCAATAATCAAATGAATACCGGCAGCACGCGCCATCTGTGCAAGTCTAGTAATAGCATCTTCCACTTCTGAAGAAGCAACCATCATTAAATCAGCAAGCTCATCCACAATAACAACAATGTATGGTAGGAGCGGCTGTTTTTCCTGTTCCTCTGCATTATATCGATTAATATAATCATTATATCCTTCAATATTTCTTGTTCCAGTATGAGAAAATAACTCATATCGCCGTTCCATTTCACTAACTACCTTTTTAAGCGCTTGTGACGCTTTTTTAGGATTGGTTACGACTGGCGCTAATAAATGGGGGATGCCGTTATATACGTTCAATTCTACCATTTTCGGATCAATCATCATCATTTTTACTTCATGAGGCTTCGCCCTCATTAAAATGCTTGTAATAATGCCATTAATACAAACACTTTTCCCGCTTCCAGTAGCACCTGCGACGAGCAAATGAGGCATTTTATTTAATTCTGCTGAGACGGCATTTCCAGTAATATCCCGGCCAAATGCAATCATCAGCTTCGAATCTGCTTTTTCATTTTTGCTCCCTTCTAGTACTTCTCTTAACGAAACAACTGCTACCTCTGAGTTTGGAACTTCTATCCCAATTGCTGATTTTCCAGGTATTGGCGCTTCGATTCTAATATCTTTTGCTGCCAATGCCAACGCTAAATCATCACTTAAATTTACAATTTTACTTACTTTCACGCCAACATCCGGATGCACTTCGTATTTGGTAACAGCTGGTCCGAGATGAACTTCTGTTACTCTTGCTTTCACACCAAAGCTTTGAAAAGTGCGTTCTAACTTTGCTGCATTGGCATGTATTAGCTCATATTCCCCACTTTGATCAGTTTTTCGAGGCAGCTTTAAAAGTTTAAGTGGAGGCAATTCATAATCTACATTTTCTATTTCTGTAAAAGTGATTGGCTCGACCGTTTCTTCTTCTTCCACCTTGTCCGTTTGCTCGTCTTCTGTTCTAACCTGATCTGGATATGCATTTTCAGCAAATGTTGAAATAATTGGTTCTGGTATGTATGTTTCCTCTTGCTGATCTCTAGGAGGATTAACAATTAATGTAGTTTCCTGCTGCTGTTGTTCTCGACTTTCTCTTTCTTGTTCTTTTTTTGCTTGTTTTTCCTCTTTTTTCGCTTGTCTTTTTTCTTTAGATGCTTCTTTCCATTCTTTTATATCGTCCAAAAAAGCATTCCATTGATCTACCATAAATGTCCAAATCGCAAGCATCATTTTTCTAAATGCACCGCTTATTGTTTTCCCCGTTAACAGCATGACACCAATCATAATGACAATAAAACTGATAATCTTTGTACCCGCTGTATCAAATAGATAATGAAACAAGGCAAAAAGTACTGCCCCTATCATGCCGCCGCCAAGATCTGTTGTACTGGATTCTCCATTCACTTCCATCCAAAAAAGCTCCCATGTATTATAAATAACACTAGGATTTTTAAACCTTCCTTGACTAGACAGCAATTGAAAAAGAGTAACATGGCTTAATAAAAGAATAGAACTTATAATTAAATAAATTCCATTTAATTTCGTAGCAAAAAGAAATGGCTTTTCCCTCTTCCACATTAAATAACCACCATATACAATGAGGCCAAGTAAACATAACATATACCATTCACCTGTAAAAAAACGGAAAAATAAAACCATCGTCTTTCCAACAGCTCCAAGCTGTAAAATGGATATACATGCAAGCGTGATGATGATTAATGCCCCTAGTTCATACTTTAAGGTTGTTTTTAGTTGTTTTTTTTGTCGTGTTCTTCGTCTTTTCCTTTTAACCATTTTATCACCTAACGCTTTATAATTTTCGCTTTCCAATCAAAAGCTTTTCATCCAACCTATTTAAAAATAATTTCGAAATATTTTTAAACAAGGAGAGCAGCCTGATAAATGGGCTGCTCTTTTGAAGTTACTATATTATATCATAGATTGGAAAAATACAGATTATATTATGGTTATTTTTGCTCCTGGCTGAACAGGACCATGTAAATAATGATTTGGATCTGTACTTAATATCCGCAGTACTTCGTATTCATTTAATTCGTTTTTTTCTACTAATAAAGAAATTCCGTTATAATCAATGATACGCTGTTTTTTGTAACTATCTTGGCTGATTGGAAACAACAGTTCTTGTGGGGTCATTGTATACATAATCATTGTACCATTCCTTCATTCTCTTCTTTATTCAAATCAATCAATTCGTTTAATTTCGTCATTGCTTCCCCAACTCCACCAACACTATCAATCAATCCTGACGTAACAGCATCCATGCCAATTACATTTGTCCCAATATCTCTAGTTAAGTTGCCTTTTGCAAACATTAAATCTTTAAACTCTTCTTCGCCAATTTTACTATGTTTCGTTACAAATTTTACGACTCTTTCTTGCATCTTGTCCAAATATTCAAATGTTTGCGGTACGCCAATAACAAGTCCTGTTAACCGAATAGGATGAATAGTCATCGTGGCTGTTTCCGCAATAAAGGAATAATCGCAGGATACGGCAATCGGAACACCGATGGAATGTCCTCCTCCTAAAACTAATGACACAGTTGGTTTTGATAACGATGCCAGCATTTCCGAAATAGCAAGTCCTGCCTCGACATCTCCTCCCACGGTATTGAGAATGACAAGCACCCCTTCAATTTTCGGATTTTGTTCAATCGCCACTATTTGCGGAATGAGATGTTCATATTTTGTTGTTTTATTTTGTGGAGGCAGTTGAAGATGTCCTTCAATTTGTCCTACAATCGTTAAACAATGGATTTTTGAATCTTGTGATAATTGCGGAACATTCGTTTGCCCCAACGCTTGAATTTTTTCTATTAAACCAGATGGCTTATCTTCTTTCGGTTGTTGTTCTTCTGTATTATGTGGATCATTATATTCTGTCATCAGTCAAATCCCCCTTAAATAACATCCTAATACAGGTAGTATGAATCTAGAGAAGGAATTTCATGCGGAACATTTAAGAAAAGCGCAAGCGACTTGATCAGCTCTGAAGAAAAATGTTCACATGACTCAAAAAGTGCTTTTTACTTTTGGATATTTTCTCAACGTTTGTTGCTTTTTACGTAAATAAATGGGAGAAGAAGTACTCAGCAGACTGAATACACGTAGACTCCTGTGGGAATGCGAGAAAGACGAGACCCCACAGGAGCGTATGCGACGAGGAGGCTCGACGCTCGCCCACGGAAAGCGAAGTGTATTCAGGCTGCGAGTTTAAAAGCAACAATCTATACGAAAACAGCCTTACTTTTAGAGGCAAAGGGTTATTTTTCACAAGAACTGGCTGCTTGTGCTAGACAATAAAAAGATTACATGCTAAAAAACCAACCGATACTTTATTGATCAGTTGGTTTATGCTTTTTTATCAGCTTTTTTCTACTTTTTTCATTGTCTTTACTTCCATAATAATCGGAAGAATCATTGGTCGGCGCTTTGTTTTTTCATATAAAAATTGATTGAGCATATCACGAATATCTTGTTTAATGCCCGTCCAATCAAAACTATCTTTATTGATGCTTTTTTCCACGATATCTTTTACACGGTCAGAAGCTTCTTCTAATAATTTTTCTGACTCCCTTACGTAAACAAAACCTCGTGTAATAATTTCTGGACCTGCAGATATTTTTCTTTCCGCCTTATTTAACGTAACAACAACAGTTAAAATACCGTCTTGAGAAAGTAATTTGCGATCCCTTAACACAATATTTCCAACATCGCCAATGCCGCTGCCATCGATTAATACATTGCCAGTAGGAATCTTGCCGCCTACACGCAGTTTTCCATCTTTCATTTCAATAAATTCGCCGTGCTCTGGTATGTGTATATTTTCTGAAGAAATACCACACTCTTCAGCAAGTTTTGCATGTGCTTTTAAAACACGATATTCACCGTGAATCGGCAAAAAGAATTTTGGTTTCATCATATTAATCATAAACTTTAATTCTTCTTGACTTGCATGATTGGAACTGTTGAATGTTTTATTGCCTGATAACACAGTTGCTCCAGCACGATATAACGTATCAATTGTTTTATAAACAAATACTTCGCTTCCAAGCAATGTGCTAGTAGAAAATAATACGGTATCTCCTTTGCCAATTAATACTTGTTTATGATTTTTCTTTGCCATTTTTTGCAGCGCTTCTACTGGCTCGCCTTTTGTTCCAGTTGTTAAAATAACTAATTCATTTGCAGGATACTCTTGCATTTCATTAATAGAAATAATGCTGTTTTCTTCTACTAATAAATAATTATATTTTAACGCTATGTTTAAAA
The DNA here is from genome assembly GCF_052318935.1 of Niallia sp. 01092. Classification (NCBI taxonomy): domain Bacteria; kingdom Bacillati; phylum Bacillota; class Bacilli; order Caryophanales; family Bacillaceae; genus Niallia; species Niallia sp. 01092. Next base: position 6,122 of record NZ_JBQRKO010000009.1, read on the forward strand.
TACGCTGCAAATTTTTCCCCATTACGGCAACTTTGCGATTTGATCTTGCTGCAGCATCAAAAATATGTTGAATTCTATTTAAATCAGTAGCAAAACAAGCGGCAATAATTCGTCCTTTTGTACGCAAAAAAGAATGAATAAGCTCTTGTGTTACCGTTGCATCTGACGTAGAATACCCTGGTTTATCTGCATCTGTACTGTCAGATAATAAACATAACACACCTTTATCGCCAATTTGAGCCATTTTACCATACTCTGCTTTGTATAACTCTCCTGCAGTTTGATCAAATTTAAAATCTCCCGTATGGACGATTGCTCCTTCAGAAGTTTGAATAACAATCGCAATGCTATCAGGAATACTATGATTGGTTTTAAAGAAAGAAACTGTTGCAGAAGAGAAATCAAGAATGGATTCTGACGTGATAATTTCAAATCGTGCTTGACCTTTGAAGTCTTGTTCCTTCATTTTTTCTTTTGCAAGCTCTGCTGTTAAACGAGTCGTATAAACTGGTACATCAAGGTCTCTTAAAATATACGACAATCCGCCAATATGGTCTTCATGTCCATGTGTTAAGAAAATCCCTTTTACTCTTTCCTCATTTTGTTTTAAATAAGTAATATCTGGTACAACGATGTCGATTCCAAGCATTTCATTTTGTGGATACATTAAGCCAGCGTCAATTACAAATATGTCTTCATCCACTTCGACTACAAACATATTTTTCCCGTTCTCCCCTACTCCTCCGAGGGCGACCAGCTTTATCTTTTCATTTTTCTTCACTTTTTGTTTCCTCCTATGTTGAGTTAGGCCGACCATTGATCAGTTATGACTATTATACTTTAAGTTAGAAAAAGTTTACAACAATTTAATATATTCCTTTATACTAAAACAGAATATATCCAATATAAGGAAAAAATTTCTTTGTTTTTTTCATTTTGATTCATCAAAATAAATGGTTATTCAACACAAAAAAGGTGCCTACTTAGTTTGAAACTCCTTTTGCTTGTGAAGAAACATAACTAGCAGGGCACCTTTTTTATTATTTTGGCTGTTTTCGTATAGATTGTTGCTTTTAAACCCGCAGACTGAATACACTTCGTCCGTTTAGCGAGCGACGAGCCTCCTCGTCGCATACGCTGAGGCCACTGAAAAAGTGAATACTATAAAATATAGGTAGTGACAATCCAAGCAACGAAGAGGTTTTCGTTTGGTTTTCCGAGGCTTACCAAAATGATAGTCGTTTTCAAACTCTCTATACCATTTTTACCCTAATAAATTTAAGTGTTTCACCTATAATTATATCTAATAAAACACTTTTTCAGTGCCGTCGCATACGCTCCTGTGGGGTCTCGTCTTTCTCGCATTCCCACAGGAGTCTACGTGTATTCATTCTGCTGTGTACTTCTTCTCCCATTTTTTATGTAAAAAACAACAAACTTTGAGAAAACTGCCTTTATTTTTTAAATTTAAAAATAGAAATAAAAATTAATATGGCTAAAACAATTAAACATGCAATAATGCTAATCCGGTTTGCATCATTTAGTACAAATGTAATACAAATAACACTTAATGCTACAGCAGTCAACGCTGTTATATAAGGAAATCCCCAAATTTGAAAACTTGGCTTAACTGGATAAGAATTTCTCAGCTTTATTTGTGCTATACAGATGCTGATCCAAACTAATGATACAATAAATCCTGGAAACGCCATTAATAAGGTAAATACTTGATTTTGTGCAATTAATGCAATAATTGAACCTAGCAGCAAGACAATGGATGTCACGATTAAACTATAGATCGGCACACCATTTTTCGAAACTTTGGCAAAAGCTTTAGGAGCTTCTCCTTCAGCTGCTAATGAATACATCATTCTTGTACATCCGTATATGCCAGAGTTTGCCGCTGAAAGCACCGCAATAATCAAGATAAAATTTATGACATGATCTGCTCCTTGAATTCCTGTCATCGATAATACTTGAACAAAGGGACTGGATTGGTCGCTTAATTCATTCCAAGGAATCAGACCGCAAATAACCAAAATGGGTACCGTATAAAATAAAACGATTCGGAAAATAAAGCTTTTAATCACCTTTGGAAGAACACGCTCTGCGTCTTTGGTTTCTGTTACAGTAACACCGATTAATTCAGAACCACCATATGAAAACATCACAATAAGCAAGGCAGCAAAAATAGATGTCCATCCATTTGGAAAAAAGCCGCCGTGGTTGATAAAGTTGTCTACATAGTTGGTTTGTCCGCTTGGAATAATGCCAAAAAGAATACAAGCACCTAATATAATAAAAAGAATAATCATACCAATTTTAATACCAGCAAACCAAAATTCAAATTCTCCATAATTCTTTACATTCAACATATTTACGCCGATCAATAGCACTGTACAGCCTAAACTTAGCAGCCATAAAGGGATAGACGGAAGCCAGTACTGCAAGAAACTTCCAGCAACAACAACCTCAATGATGCAAACAACAAGCCACATAATACAATACAGCCACCCGATAATAAACGACATTCTTTTTCCAAAAGCCTTTTGAATAAAGCCCTTCATATTTGTATTTGGATAAACCATTGCCATCTCTGCAATCGCTGCCATTACAACAAGCAGCAATAACCCTGCAAACACATATGCAGCCACAACACCGGGTCCTGCAAGTGAAACGGTTTCTGCACTTCCTTTAAATATCCCTGTACCAATTGCACCGCCCATAGCCATTAAACTAATATGTCTTGGCAGTAATTTCTTTTGTAACGTATGAGTAGTTGCCATTTTTTCCTCCATGATATGAAATTCTGTATTCATTTTTTTTACACATAGAAAAGAACGATTAATATGTCGTAAAATATATATAATACGTTTTTTATGATAAAGGAATACTCTTGGATAAACAAGATTTTTTTGTCAGGAAAACTAACAGCACACCATTAAGAAAAGCGCAGGCGCCTTGCTCAGCCCCGAAGAAAAATGTTCTCTTGACTCAAAAAGTGTTTTTTACTTTTAGAGGCAAGAGGTTATCTTTCACAGGGGCTAGGCGCCGAAGCTAGACACTAAACTACGTTCGAAATTTTATACTTTCTTATCTTTCAAAAAAAACCTAAATAACGGCTATCCGTTATTTAGGTTTTTCGTTATAGAACTATTTATTGTGCTTTTGCAGATGGTTGATAATCGCTTGAATTTTCTTCACGTTCAATGCTGATTGTTCCATCCAGTACACCTTTTGCACGTTCTTTATCAAGCAGTTTTTCCCAGTTTGCGATAAAGAATGTAGCTACTGCATAACCGATGATATTTACTGTTGTACGATAATTCCCCATAAAACGGTCAGGAGCTAACATTAATGCCACCGCAGCAATTGGAATGTTACCTGTCGCTGCAGCTGTTGCCGATAACGCAACAAAAGCGGAACCTGGAATACCGGCCATCCCTTTAGAAGTTAGCAATAGTACACCAAGCATTAATAACTGATCTCCGTAAGTTAAATCAACTCCAGTTGCCTGCGCTAAAAACACAAGCGCAATCGATAAATAAATGGAAGCGCCGTCCAGATTAAAAGAATACCCAGTAGGAACCACTAGTCCAACAACGGCTTTGTTACAGCCTGCTTGTTCAAATTTATTCATTAACTGCGGCATAACCGCTTCAGTAGATCCAGTTGCAAAAGAAAGCATAATTTCTTCACTAATATATTTAATTAATTTCCATAAACTTAAACCTAAGAATATTCTAAAAATAATTGCTAATACAACAACAAATGCTAAACATGCTACCGTCATAGCGACGAAAAGTTTTCCGAAAGATGCTAAAGTGTTCAGTCCATATTGACTTACTGCAAAAGCCATCGCACTGAATGTTGCAAGAACCGTCAGCTGCATAATATAGCCCATAATTTTGAAAAGAACTTTATTGACATTTTCCAACACATTAATGAGCAATTCAGAAGTACGTCCGCCAATATGCACTACTGCAAATCCAAATAAACAAGAGATTAACAAAACTTGAAGCATAGAATTATTCGCAAACGCGCCAACAGCACTATCAGGGATCATATTAAGGAAAAAATCACCTTCGCTCGGCAATTGTGAACCACCTGTTTTTGCTTCTACATCACTTGTGCTTAGTGTAGATGGATCAATGTTTAACCCTGCACCAGGATTCATTAAATTCGCAACAACCATTCCGATAATTAAAGCAAAAGTGGTGACAATCTCAAAATATAAAATCGTTTTCCCACCAATTTTACCAACCGTTTTTATATTGCCTACATTTGCAATCCCAACAACAACAACACCAAAAATAAGCGGTGCGATGATCATTTTGATCAGCTTAATAAAGCCATCTCCAATCGGTTTTACAGCAGTCCCAAAAGCAGGCCATAAATAACCAACTAAAATCCCAGCTACAATCGCCACCATAATTTGAAGCAACATGCCTTTGTAAAATGGTTTCTTTGCTTTTAACATACCTTCATTTTTCATCACCATTCTCCCCTTTTTCTCTTTAATACTAGAAAAAATTAATACGTTATCTTTTTTAACATCATAACGTAAAATATAAGAACATGTCATTGTTAACTTTTACTAAAATAACGAAAAGAAGCTAGTCAAATTAACTAAAAAATAAGGAGATTTTCTGAATATTAAAATGACTTTTTTTAGGAAATGTTCGTTTTCAACAATTTTCCCACACAAAAAAACCAACTATTATGTAAAATAGTTGGTTTTTTGTGTGTATTCTTATAAGTACATGTTCTAAAAGGTAACAAATTAGAAGCTAACGAAGAGAACTCCCAGCTTTAGTTTGGTGCCTTTTTGAACATCCTCTATAAGAAGGAAGCTAGTTTTGTACGCTCATCCTCTGTTAACGGCACTAATGGCAATCTTACCGATCCTACATCCATACCTTTTAATTGAAGAGCTGTTTTTACTGGCACAGGGTTTGGTGCCATAAACAACTCATTCATAAGTGGAAGTAATTGTTGATGAAGTTTTGCCGCTTTTTCTATACTTCCATCAAGATATGCTGCGATCATTTCTTGCATTTCATTTCCTATTACATGGGAAGCAACCGAAATAATTCCATTTCCTCCAATAGACAATAGTGGCAATGTTAAGCTGTCATCACCGCTGTATACGAAGAAGTCATCCGCTGTTTCTGCAATAATTTTCGTCATAGCATTTAAATCGCCGCTAGCCTCTTTTACTGCAACAATATTGTCGACCTTTGATAAACGAATAATAGTTTCTGGTTCAATATTGACGACAGAACGTCCTGGAATATTATACATTAAAACTGGAAGTGTTGTACTTTCAGCGACAGCTTTAATATGCTGGTATATTCCTTCTTGATTTGGCTTGTTATAGTATGGGCCTACTACCATAACAGCGTCTACGCCAATTTGTTCTGCTTGTTTCGTTAACTCGATGGAATCATAGGTGTTATTACTACCTGTTCCTGCAATTACTGGCACTCTCTTTTCCACTACTGCTACCACATGTTTAAACAACGCAATCTTTTCTTGTTTAGACAATGTTGGAGATTCACCTGTTGTACCTGCTACTACAATTGAATCTGTTCCATTCTCTAACAAATGATTAATTAACTGTGTAGTTTTCGGAAAATCAATATGTCCCTTTGCATCAAATGGTGTGATCATGGCCGTTGATACCCTACCAAATAAACCCATCGTTCCACTCCTATTCTCATTTTCAATCTAGTTGTTGTGTTTTATTGTAACGTTTCTTTTTCTAATTCAAATGCAGCGTGTAAAACATTTACTGCTTTTTTTAAATCCTCCTGCTTTACAAGTACCCAAATGGTCGTATGACTATCAGCAGATTGTAGAATGCGAATTCCTTGTTTCGACAATGCCGTGACAATTTTAAAGGTTATCCCTGGGACTCCAGCCATACCAGCACCAACAACGGAAACCTTTGCACATTCTTTTTCTACAACTGGTTCATAGCCCATTTGATCTAGTACAGAAATTGCTTTTGTGGTCATTTCATCTGTTACTGTATACACAACACTGTTAGGAGATATATTGATAAAATCAACGCTAATTTCTTCATTAGCCATCGCTTTAAATACATGTTCTTGCAAATCATACTGTTCCTTTTTTGCAAATACCTTTAATTGTGTTACAGGTGCCACATGAGCTATCCCTGTCACCGGTCTTTCTTTAATATCACTTCCCATTTTATCTGAAGCGATTGATGTAACAAGTGTTCCAAGCCCCTTAGAATAAGTTGATCGTATTCGGATAGGAACTTTCGCTTGCATAGCAATTTCAACAGCTCTAGGATGAATGACTTTCGCCCCTTGATATGCCATATTGCAAACTTCTGTATAGGTTACAACAGTTAACGGCCTTGCATTTTCAGCAATACGAGGATCTGCAGTCATAATACCTTCGACATCTGTAAAAATATCTATTACTTTCGCATGTAAGGCAGCTCCTAATGCGGCAGCGGATGTATCGCTTCCGCCTCTACCTAAAGTAGTCGTATCTCCATTAGGAGCAGCTCCTTGAAATCCTGCAACTACAACAACATCATTTGTTTCCAATTCTTTTTGAACACGAGAACAATCCATTTCGATAATTCTTGCTTGATTATAATCGCCATTCGTTAAAAAACCAGCTTGTGCCCCTGTTAATGCAGTAGCCTTGATGTTGTTTTCTATTAATAATTGAGTAAAAACTACACTGGAGATAATTTCCCCACAAGATAAAAGTAAATCGTTTTCCCTTTTGCTTAGTTTGTTATCTGCTCCTCCAACAAGAGATAACAACGTATCGGTTGCATAAGGTTCGCCTTTACGCCCCATTGCTGAAACGACCACTACCACTTTATACCCTTGTGACAATGCATCTTGAATATGTTCTTTTGCCTGTTCTCTGGACTTTAAATCTCGCACCGATGTTCCGCCGAACTTTTGAACCATTATTTTCATCTCAAACACCTCTATACACTTTATCAAGTGCTTTCTATGAGGGTTCTTCTAATCTAGACAGAATCCCAAATAAACGAATACGCTATTCAATATTCATTTAGTAAGAACCTGCCCTTGGCTGTATAGACCCTCTTCTTCTTTTCATATAAATAGTTTAGACTGTTTCTTCTTAAGGAAGTAAAACATTCTTATAGAAAAAACAATCCATCTATTTATATTTTAAGCAGAGAGTACCAATTTGTTGCTACTTTCCTTGGTGCTTTTTTTAAAAGATAAGAAAGCATAAGTTTTCTGAAGTCTGATGGGTGTCTAGCTCCAGCTCCCTATCGACTTCAACGCTTCCCTCACCTCGTCTACGATAAGTCAACATCGAATCGCTACGCTCTTCGTGTTTCCTTTATCTCACTGTAAGGTACACAATCTAAAACCGCCACGTCCTGTGGCAACGATTGTGTGATCCACATCCTGTGGAACTCACCTTTTTCTGTCGATGAGCAAGGGCGCTTGCGCTTTTCTTATTTTACAATTCCTAATTTCACTAAACTTTCAGCGATTTGAACAGAATTCCACGCAGCACCCTTTAATAAGTTATCAGAAACGATCCACATATGGAAACCATTCTCAGCATCTAAGTCTTTTCGGATGCGACCTACAAAAACATCATTTAAGCCAACACAATCTGCAGGCATTGGATAAATTTGATTTTCAGGTTCATCTTGTAAAACAACTCCTGGTGCTGCTGATAATAAATCTTTAATTTCTGAAACCGTAACATTTTCATCTTTTAATTCCACATATACAGATTCAGAGTGACCAGTTGCTACAGGTATACGTACACATGTTGCAGCTACTTTTAGCTCACCGTCATGCATAATTTTTTTTGTTTCATTAATCATTTTCATTTCTTCATAAGTAAAGCCATTGTCAGTAAAAACATCAATTTGTGGAACCGCATTAAAAGCAATTTGATAATGCTTTTTATCACTTTTTACTGGTAAAATTTTCGGCTCAAAGCTTTCCTTATTAATGATTGCCTGTGTTTGAGTGTTCAGCTCTTCAACTGCAGCAGCACCCGAACCAGAAACTGCTTGATAAGTAGAAACTAATACTTTTGAAAGGCCATATTTTTCTTTAAGCGGCTGTAGTGCCACAACCATTTGAATGGTAGAACAGTTTGGATTGGCAATAATTCCATTATGTTTAAATAAGTCTTCTTCATTTACTTCAGGAACTACTAATGGTACATTTTCATCCATACGGAAAGCGCTTGTGTTATCTACTACAATTGCTCCATGTTCCACTGCATGTGGTGCCAACTCTTTCGAAACGCTTCCACCTGCACTAAATAATGCGATATCTATTCCTTTAAAACTTTCTGGCTTCGCTTCTTGTACTGTGACTTCCTTACCTTTATAAGTAACCTTTGTCCCAGCTGAACGCTTAGAAGACAAAAGAGTTAATGTCGAAATTGGAAAATCTCTGCTTTCTAATGTTTTGATCATTTGTTGACCTACTGCTCCAGTTGCTCCTACTACTGCTACGTTAAATCCTTTTTTTTGCTCCATTTTAATAAGGCTCCCCTTCCAGGTGAAAAATTCTCTATATGATATAATATGACGGCGACATACTCGCCGCCATCATGAATATTATATATTTTAACATATTCAAGCCATAAGAACAGAACCTTTTTTTCTGAAACATCCAAAAAAGTGAGAAAAACCAGAAATCAAATGTTACAATTTTTTCGTTAATGTAGCTTCAGAGCTGTGCGATTCCGCTTTTCTTTGATCCAGCTCCAACGCCTAGCCCCTGTGAAAAATAACCTCATGCCTCTAAAAGTAAAAAAACACTTTTTGAGTCATGTGAACATTTTTCTTTGGGGCTGATCAAGGCGATTCCGCTTTTCTTATTAATCTTGAAATTTTTCAATAATAACAGGTTGGATTTGTTTGCTATCTAATGCATATTCAATTGTTTCTGAGAGCATCGACATTCTTGCTACCATCGAATTAGGTTTTTTAATTGGATCATCTTGGCCAAACGGAATAAAATAAATATTTTTTGTAGCCATTAACCGCATTAAGTTTACACCATTTAATCCAAGTGCATCATTAGTTGAAATCCCCAACACAACAGGTTTTTGATTGCGTAACGTTGCTTTTGCTGCCATCAACACTGCATTGTCTGTCATCGCATTTGCAAATTTACTCATGCTGTTTCCAGTTAAAGGTGCAATCACCATACAATCTAATGGGATTTTTGGTCCAAGCGGCTCTGCTTTTACGATTGTATCAATTGTCGCATTTCCTGTTATTTCTTCCACTTTGCTAATCCACTCTAACCCTTTTCCAAAACGAGTATCTGTGTTTTGCACATTTCCCGTTACAACTGGGACGACATCTGCTCCCAAGCCGACTAATTCCTCAATTTGTGGAAATACTTCTGCATACGTACAATGTGATGCAGAAATGCCAAACCCAATTCTTTTCTCTTTTAAGCTCATTCTGCCTACTCCTTTCCCTTTTGTAGCTCCTCTTGTATTAATTGCGAAAGTACTTCTGCAAGGATGTTTCCAGCTGTTTTAGGGGCAACTATACCAGGTAAACTAGGTGCTAAAAGAGCCTTCACGCCTCTTTTTTCTGCATAGTGAAAATCCGTTCCCCCTGGCTTTGAGGCAAGGTCGATAATCAACGTATTTAATGGCATTTTTTCAATAACAGAGGAGGTCACCACTAAATGTGGAATAGTGTTGATACACATATCAATATTTCCAACAGCTTCTTCTAAGTTCTCTAATAGCACAGGAGTTAATCCCATTTCAAAGATTCTTGCCAAATGATCACTTTGGTTCGCAGCTACAGCTACCTTCACTTTAGCACCTAGTGCATGAAACGTTCTGGCAACACTCATTCCTACACGTCCAAGTCCTAAAACGATCAGATTGGAACCATGAATGGTTGTATCTGTATGCTGTATTGCCATCATGATCGTACCCTCGACTGTTGGAATAGAATTAAGAATAGCTACATCGTCTCGATTAAATAACTGTACTAATGAGCGGTTTGCATTTGCTGTGATGCTATTTAAATATTGATTGGTAATGCCGGAATAAACGATGCAATGGGCTGGAGTTTTTTGTAACATTTTCTCTGTTAAAAAAACCTCTTCATTCGAAAAAATCGTATCTACCTGTCCGTCAAGGTCTGTTCCTTTTACAGGCAGAATAATAGCATCCACATTTGAAAAATCTACGCTTTCGATCTTTTCTTTCGTAGCACCAGTAAAGGCATGATCTAGTTGTTCAAAACCAATTAAAGAAAGTAATGCATGTTGCTCTGTTAATTTCCTTACAATTTCAAGCTGTCTCGCATCACCGCCGATAACAGCGACATTCACCCCTGTCAGCATCAATCATTTCACCTTCTTTTTATAAAAATCCACTAAAAATATGTGTTCAAAAAGGGAACAAATGAGAAGCTGGCCAACGAAGAGATTCGCCGCTTATCATTTAGTGACTTTTTGAATATTCTCTAATAACTAATTATTCATTACTTCAACATCTTATGTGATAACAGCCCTTTCGGTGAGTTGCTTTCGTTAATTTGCGGAAAAAACATAAAGGAATTTACTTTAAGGAAGGTAAAAGAGAGGATCTACTAAAACTAATCACTTTGAAAATCACCAAAGGAGGATAAAATTAGCGGGTAGAAAAATTCCCTTCTAATGGTCATTTTTTCTACATATTACATACGATTTTAACTATTATTTCGCATAATCATTTGGAGCGGAATTTCATTATGGATATGGGAAGAGTATCCAAAGGGGGATTAAAATGAAGATTAAACAAAAAAAGAGAGCTTCATAAGAATAGAAAAGCAATAAGCCAACTGTTATCATACCTTTAATTGCTTTTTCTCTTATGAAAAACTCTCATTCGTTTTTTTCAGGAATATCGATGATGATCATATCGTTTCCAATTTTTTTTATATGAGACCAGGGCACTCTTAATTCGCTGCCACTTCTTTTCAGACCAAACCATTTTAATGAAGGAATTAACAACGTTTTTATTTGTCCATCTTTTTCATTAATTTCTAAATCTGTTTGTCCTAAAACACCTAATCTAGCTGCATTTTTAACATCAACAATTTCTTTTCCACTAAGTTCACTTAATCTCATTGTTTTGTCTCCTTCTATAACATTCTTCATTTATCCTATTATTCGGAGCAGTTTTTTAGACTAGCTAGCAGTAGAATTTTTGTTGTTTTTAATTACTTGCTACTGTATAGATTTTGGCAGAATACCGTCTGGACTGATAAGAGAGACAGAAAACGTATCATTAAAAATTTGCTGCGCCATTTTATTAACAGCTTCTATTGAAACTTGATCAATCTGATTAACCATTTCGTCTAATGAACGATGTTTTCCTAACATCAATTCATTTTTCCCATTACGGCTCATTCGACTGTTCGTACTTTCAAGACTTAACATTAAACTTCCTTTTAATTGCTCTTTACTATTGATTAATTCTTTTGTTGTAATTCCATCTCTCTTTAAGTTTTCTAATGTTGTTTGTATAGTTTCATATAAATCATCTAATTGCTTTGCACCAGTACCGCCATAAATAGTAACAATTCCACTATCCTGAAATCCAGAATGATAAGAGAAAATGGAATAAGCAAGCCCTTTTTGTTCCCTTACGTCTTGAAACAGTCTGCTGCTCATACTTCCGCCTAAAATATTATTTAAAGTAATTAGGCTGTACATATCTTCATGACCAACTTTTAACCCTTCATATCCTAAACAAAGATGTGCTTGTTCTGTCTCTTTTTTTCTTGAAAGCTTGCTTACATGGAACTTCGGTTTATTGATTAAAAGTTCACTTTTTCCAGCTTCATAATGACCAAAATACTTTTCTACTTCCATTATAAAGGATTCAGATATATTGCCAGCAATAGAGATAACTACATTTTCAGGCGTATAATGCTCATGCATATACTGTCTTAATGTATCTCCATTAAAGGTTGCCAATGTTTTTTCAGTTCCTAAGATCGGATAACCTAATGGATGTCTTTCAAACACTGCTTGACTTAACAGATCATGAACGATATCGTCAGGTGTATCATCATACATTTTTATTTCTTCATACACAACATTTTTTTCTTTATTTAACTCTCCTTCTTCAAATATTGAGTTAAAAAACATATCTGCAAGCACTTCTAACGCAATATTACAGTGAGTGTCCAACACTTTCGCATAATAACAAGTATATTCTTTTGAAGTAAACGCATTTACTTGACCACCGATACTGTCAAAAGATTCTGCGATTTCTCTAGCATTTTTTGTTTTTGTTCCTTTAAATAACATATGCTCTAAAAAATGAGAAACACCATTATTTTTTTCATCCTCATTACGAGACCCTGTTCCAATCCATACACCAATTGCAACTGAACGAACGGTCGGTATATTTTCTAATACAATTCGAACTCCATTTTGGCAAGTATATCTCTTTATCATGAAGGTTCCTCCTGTTCTATTTGCCAATTATATAAGCTTATGCGATTGCTAGTATATCTTATTCCTATTATTTTTACCAATGTTTGGTTCGAAATGCCAATGTACACTAGTTGCTGCTGGCTGATTAAGAGCGCTACTAGTGTTTCCTGTACGCTGTAGATGGACAGTATCTAATTCGAGAAAACCACATTCTGCTAGGATGAAAAATAACTGCTATCACTGTATCTTATTTGGCAACTACTACATTTCTTTCTTCACTTAACATTTCAGATACGGTGTTAATTTCTAAACCTTTTGCTTGTATTTGTACGATTAAACTTTCTAATGCACTTGCTGTTGATGCGGTTGGATGCATTAAAATCATGGCCCCATTATGCACTTTTCCGACCACTCGATGGATCAACACATTTGGTGCTGGTTTTTGCCAATCGATCGTATCAATCGACCACATAAGCGTTCCTAATTTGTAATTATTCGCTATTTTGACTGTTTCCATATTATAACTTCCACTTGGTGGAGCAAACCAGGTTACTGCCTTACCAGTTGTTGCCTCTATCACTTCATTTGTTTTCGTAATTTCCTCTTTTATTTGCTCAGAACTGATTTTGCTCATATCAGGATGGGTATAAGAATGATTTCCGACTTCATTTCCTGCTTCCACGATCATTTTTGCTAAGTCAGGATTTTTCTGCGTCCATCTTCCTTCTAAAAAAAAGCTCGCTTTCACATGATGTTTTTTTAATATTGCTAACATATCCGGCAAATATTCATTTCCCCATGCAACATTAATAATAAAGCATACCATTTGTTTATTTGGATTTCCTTTGTAAATTGGGGATGGGGGCAAATCCTTTAAATGAACGGATGGTCTTATTTGTTTAAATACAAGGTTTTTTTTATTAAATTTTCCGGAATCTTTCATTTTATGATAAGATGCATCTACATTTACCTCTAATCCGTTTATACCTGGGATTGCTTTCCACACTGGGTCTAGTTTTGCATCCTCTGGTTCGATGCGAAAATCATCCGCTTTCTTGCTAATTTCTTCATATAGTTCATTTTTATTCGCACCAACTAGTACACTGTTACTTTTTAAACTAGCTACATATGTATTTGACAAAGGATTATTTACAATGATCCAAGAAACTAGTAATAAACCTATTAAAGGAATCGCTTTTTTCATACGTTCTCCCCCCTTTTTACATAATTATGTGCAAAAAGGACAAGGTAGAACGAAATTGAGGATTTACTGCCCGTCTCAGTATAGAAACTAGCTTGATTTCCCCTCAAAACATTGTATGTATGGAAAGAAGGATAAGTAATGGCAGACTCTAAAATAAATAAAGGCCGGGGCTCTGTCCCCATTTTCACAAAAAAGGGTGACTCTTATAGAAAGAATTTGTTCTACAGCAAGTTGCTGTAGTAATACAAGCTTCTTTAGAGTCATCCCTTTATTTCTTCATTTTTACATTATTTTTTTGCATCTTCCGCTTGTTCTTTTTGTTCACGTAAAACCGCTTTACGGGAAAGATTCACTCTGCCTTGTTTATCTATTTCTGTTACTTTTACCAGTATTTCATCACCAAGTGCAAGAACATCTTCAACTTTTCCTACTCTCTCTTCTGCTAGCTCAGAAATGTGTACAAGTCCGTCTTTGCCATTAAAGATTTCAACAAATGCACCGAATTTCTCAATTCTTTTTACTTTCCCAAGATACATTTGTCCTACAACTACTTCACGTACAATATCTTCAATGATTTGTTTCGCTTTTTTATTCATTTCATCATCTACAGATGAAATAAATACTGTTCCATCTTGTTCAATGTCAATTTTTACACCAGTTTCTTCAATAATTTTATTGATTTGTTTTCCGCTTGGTCCAATAACATCACGGATTTTATCAGGGTTAATTGACATCATTAATATTTTTGGTGCATAAGAAGACAATTCTTCTCTTGGTGTATTAATTGTTTTTAACATGGAATCTAAAATTTGCATGCGACCTATTTTAGCTTGTTGTAACGCTTCTTCGAGAATTTGTCTCGATAATCCTTCAATTTTAATATCCATTTGAAGAGCTGTTACACCTTTTTCTGTTCCTGCAACTTTAAAGTCCATATCGCCAAGGTGATCTTCCATTCCTTGAATATCTGTTAAAATACTATAGTATTCTCCAGATTTAATTAATCCCATTGCAATACCAGCAACAGGTGCTTTAATTGGAACCCCAGCATCCATCATCGCAAGTGTACTAGCACAAATACTAGCTTGTGAAGTAGATCCATTTGATTCTAACACTTCTGATACAAGACGAATCGTATATGGAAAATCTTTTTCAGAAGGAATAATTGGTTCTAACGCTCTTTCCCCAAGTGCGCCATGCCCTATTTCACGACGTCCTGGTCCACGCATTGGTCCTGTTTCTCCAACACTAAAGTTTGGAAAATTATAATGATGCATAAAACGTTTTTCTTCTTCTACACCAAGACCATCTAATATTTGAACATCACCTAATGCACCTAATGTACATATGCTCAACGCTTGCGTTTGACCACGAGTAAACAGACCTGATCCGTGTGTACGAGGCAATAAGTCTACTTCAGAGGAAAGTGGACGAATTTCTTCTAAACCACGTCCATCTGGTCTTACTTTATCTTCGGTAATAAGACGACGCACTTCATTTTTCACTAATTTATCCAATATTTGTTTTACTTGTTTTAACTCTTCCTCGTTTACTTCTTCTGCTTCATATTTTTCGATAACAGCATTTTTCACTTCTTTAATAGCAGCTTCTCTTGCGTGTTTTTCTTGCACTCTGATTGCATCTAGCATATCTTTTTCACATAACGCACGCACATCTGCTTCAATATCTGCATTCAGTTCATATAATTGAACTTCCATTTTCTCTTTGCCGATTTCTTCAACCACTTTTTCTTGGAAGGCAATTAATCGTTTAATTTCATCATGACCAAACATAATTGCTTCAAGCATTACTTCTTCAGGAACTTCGTCCGCTCCTGCTTCTACCATGTTAATCGCATCTTTTGTTCCAGCAACAGCTAAGTTGATATCACTTTTTTCCGCTTGCTCTACAGTTGGGTTAATGACAAATTCGCCACCAATTCGGCCTACAAAAACACCTGCAATTGGTCCGCCAAAAGGAATGTCTGATACGGATAGTGCTAAGGAAGATCCAAACATTGCCGCCATTTCTGTTGAACAATCTTGATCCACACTCATTACTAAGCTTACTACTTGTACTTCATTACGGAAACCGTCTGCGAATAGTGGGCGAATTGGTCTGTCAATTAAACGGCTTGCTAGAATAGCTCTTTCACTTGGTCTTCCTTCCCGTTTAATAAAGCCTCCTGGTATTTTCCCTACTGCATACAAACGCTCTTCGTAGTTAACTGTCAACGGGAAAAAATCTAAATTTTTCGGTTCTTTTGACGCAGTCGCAGTACTTAAAACAGCTGTATCACCGTACCTAACTAAAACTGCACCGTTTGCTTGTTTTGCTAATTGTCCTATCTCGACTGTAAGCTTCCTTCCAGCCCAGTCAATGGAATACACATGTTTCTCTTGTCCCATTCATAAACCCCTCTCTACTTTTTTCACTTGTTAGAGGTTTTGGTCTTATATAAAGTACTACCTAAACCTACTTAATTATGTTTCTAATTGTGACTTGCGCTTTTCTTTGTCTAGCTCCACCGCCTAGCCCTGAAGAAAAATAACCCTTCGCCTCTAAAAGTAAAAAGCACTTTTTGAGGCAAATGAACATTTTTCTTCAGGGCTAAACAAGGCGCTTGCGCTTTTCTTATAGTATACACATTTTGTGTTACTTAAAAACTAATTGCTATGTAATCTTTAAGTTATTTATCCTATATAAGGTTATTGTTATAGATTTATTGATAATTTTCCAGCACAATAAAAAAGCGGGAACAAGTATCCCGCTTTTTTAAACTATCTACGTAAACCAAGTTTGTTAATTAAAACACGGTAACGTTGAACGTCTTTATTACGTAGGTAAGTTAAAAGATTACGACGTTTACCTACCATTTTTAAAAGACCACGACGTGAGTGATGATCTTTTTTATGTGTACGTAAATGATCATTCAAATTGTTAATTGACTCCGTAAGGACAGCGATTTGAACTTCTGGAGATCCAGTATCGTTCTCATGCGTTTTGTACTCATTGATAAGTTCGTTTTTACGTTCTTGAGTGATTGCCATCCTGTTTCACCTCCTATATCCTATTACACTAATCCCCGTTTACCGAGCAAAACGTTGGTGATTCGATTTGCCAAGCAAAGGTTGTTTTTAGTACGTTTATAAGAATAACCTTTTTTTTAAAAAAAAGCAAGAAAATCCATTATACTTTTTTCGTAAATTAATAAATCTTCCTTTTTTTATAAAAGTGCCTATTTTATATTTTGCAAATCATATTCCTGTTAGTTTTTTTCGAAATATTCGATTGCTGTTTGTTTATCTTTTTCTATTTGGCTAACTAATTCTGCGATGCCATTGAATTTCTTTTCGCTTCTTATACGGAAGTGCCACTCCAGCTCGACTTTTTCACCATATATATCTTGATTAAACTGAAAGATATGTACTTCTACAGATTGAGTTGTTTTGTCTGGATGAAAGGTTGGTTTTGTCCCAACATTACACACTCCATTATACCAGCATTCATCCACCTTTATTCTCACCGCATATACTCCTTGTGGAGGCAGCAATAATACATTTTCACTGTCTATATTAGCAGTTGGAAACCCAATTGTCCTGCCCCGTTTATCTCCGTGAATAACGTATCCTTCGACCGTATAGTATCTTCCAAGCAAAGAAGGAATATATTCCATGTCGCCTTTTAATATATAGGAACGAATCAATGTAGAACTTACTTTTTCCCCATGGAAAGTTTCTTTATTTATAATAGTCGTTTGAAAACGCCCTCTTCCATGCTTTCTTAACGTTTCAGCTGTCCCTTCTGCCAATTTACCATATGTATAATCAAATCCAGCCACAACATGAACCACATTTAACCGTATTAAAAACTGATCGACAAAATCTTGAGGAAGAAGATTAGCAAACTCTTTTGTAAATGTAATAATAAATAAGTAGTCCATTCCGAGTTTTTTAATCTGTGCAACCTTTGTTTCATAGGATGAAATATGATCAACACGCCTAGAGTCATTCCCTAATACTACTGATGGATGTGGGTCAAATGTTAATACGCCACTTTTACATCCTTTTTTATCTGCGATTGCTTTCGCTTCTCCAATTACTTTCTGATGTCCTAAATGAACTCCATCAAAATAACCTAATGCCATAACTAATGGAGGAAAATTCTTATCGTTTAAATATTCAGCGTAATTCATTCTCACAACTTCCACTACATGACTCACCTTTTTCTAGCTATAAATAATTTTTATTTAGGATAATATTTTTTGTCCTTATTCTAGTACTTTTAATATTTTATTTGGTTTTATTTTTCCTGGTTTTGTCGGATGGTGGACATAAATTGCCAACGCTTCCCCTGATGTTGATTCCATTACAATTGGTTCCTCTATTGCAAGTAAAGAGGACGGGGTATCCAGTACACTTCCATTACGAACCTTCATTGCTAATGTATCATTTATTTGATATTTCGGCAAATAAGATACTGCGCCTTCTATCGGCAGCAAACTTCCTTGCAATGATCCGTCTGCCATTTTTTCTTCTATTTCAGCAAAGGTTAAACAATCTGTTTTTGTCATCGTCGCTGATCTTGTCCTAATTAGATCAGACATATGTGCTGGAAGTCCAAGTTTTTCGCCAATCATAACCGCAAGTGTTCGTATATACGTTCCTTTACTGCAATCAACCGTAAAACGGAAAGAAACTTGATCTCCTTTCAAGTTATCCCAATCTTCTAATAAGCGCAAGGAATAAATCGTCACTTCTCTTGTCGGCCTGTCCACTTCAATCCCTTTTCTTGCATATTCATATAAACGTTTTCCATTTACTTTTACGGCTGAGTACATTGGAGGCGTTTGTTTAATAACACCAGTAAGCGATTGAAAAACTCCTTCGACCATTTCTCTTGTAATCGTTTCTGTCACCTTTTGTTGCTGAACGATTTCACCAGAACTGTCTTCTGTTGTTGTGGAGTATCCTAATGTTACTTCTCCTTCATACGTTTTTCCTGCATCCGTTATATATTCTGCAACTTTTGTAGCTCTTCCTAAACAAATAGGAAGTACACCTGTTACATCCGGATCAAGCGTGCCAGTATGTCCAATTCGTTTCATACGAAGTATTTTCCGCAGCTTAAAAACACAATCATGTGATGTCATTCCTTTTGGTTTCCATAAAGGTAAAATCCCTTCCATTTTTATCACTCCTTTTTTATGTAAATAGGTTCTTTTATATTTTTTATCATACTTTTCACTTACAAACTCACATGGAGACAGATTCTAACTTAATCAAGGCAAAGTGAGCGAAGCGGATCTTTACTAATAGGAGTAAACCGCAACATACGGAGCACCATCTTTAGTGTTTTCCATAGGCTGTTTTCTCAAAGTTTGTTGTTTTTTACATAAAAAAACATTTGAAAAAGTGTTTCTTAGCAGCCTGAATACACGTAGACTCCTGTGGGAATGCGAGAAAGACGAGACCCCACAGGAGCGTATGCGACGAGGAGGCTCGACGCTCGCTAAACGGACGAAGTGTATTCAGGGTGCGAGTTTAAAAGCAACCATCTATACGAAAACAGCCTTTCCATATAAAAAGGGTGGCACCTCATATGTCATTCCCTTTTTCAATACGAAAAGAAGAGATATCCCTTCCTTTATTACTGATTTTTGGGAGTTTGACATAAAATGGAGCCACCCTCTTCTATCATCACATTACTTTTCTTCTGAATGATCGTCTTTTGCAATTTGATGAAGCAATGTGTCGATTCGATTTCCGTAATCAATCGATTCATCAAACTCAAAAGAAATTTCAGGAGTTTTGCGCAAGCGAATTCTCTGACCTATTTCAGAACGAATAAATCCTTTTGCTTTTGCAAGGCCTTTTAACGTATTTTCACGCTGTTCTTTATCTCCTAAAATGGAGATATAAACCGTTGCCTGTTGAAGATCTCCTGTAACATGTACATCTGTCACCGTTACGAACCCAATGCGAGGATCTTTAATCTTACGACTAATAATCTCACCAAGTTCTTTTTTCATTTGTTCTCCAACACGATTTGGTCTAAGGCTCATCTTATTTCACCTCATTTTATTAAAGCCATTCTACATCAGTGATTGTTCTCTCTATTTCTGGAAACGAGTCAATAAATGTCAATGCATGCTGTAATTCAACTTCCACCGATTTTTGTGCAGAAGCAACTGCTGCAATTGCTATTTTCGTTCGCTGCCATGTATTTTGA
The DNA here is from genome assembly GCF_052318935.1 of Niallia sp. 01092. Taxonomy (NCBI): domain Bacteria; kingdom Bacillati; phylum Bacillota; class Bacilli; order Caryophanales; family Bacillaceae; genus Niallia; species Niallia sp. 01092. Next base: position 26,021 of record NZ_JBQRKO010000009.1, read on the forward strand.
AAGTCAACTTCTGATACAGAAATATTATATTTTTGTTTTAAGCGGGTTGTCACTCTTTGAAGGACAGCCCGCTTCTCTTTTAATGAATGTGCATCATAAATGATACATTCAAAGGTCATTAGACCAACAATCATTTACGCTCAATTTCTTCCATGATATATGCTTCGATGATGTCGCCTTCTTTCACATCATTAAAGTTCTTAATCGTTATTCCACATTCGTATCCTTGACTTACTTCTTTAGCATCGTCTTTAAAACGTTTTAGTGCATCAATTTCGCCTTCGAAAATAACAACACCATCACGGATTAAGCGTATACCACTGTCTCTTGTAATTTTACCGTCAGTTACATAAGATCCAGCAATTGTACCAATTTTTGATACTTTAAATGTTTGACGAATTTCTGCTTGACCGATAATTTTTTCTTGGAATTCTGGATCAAGCATTCCTTTCATCGCTGATTCAATTTCTTCAATTACTTTATAAATAATGCGGTGTAAGCGTACATCTACTTCTTCTGCATCCGCAGCTCTTTTTGCATTTACATCAGGGCGGACGTTAAAGCCGATAACAATGGCGTTAGATGCAGCTGCTAGGGTAATATCTGATTCATTAATAGCACCAACTGCTGTATGAATAATTTTAACATTTACCCCTTCCACTTCAATTTTATAAAGTGCTGCAGCAAGAGCTTCCGCAGAACCTTGAACATCTGCTTTCAACACAATATTAAGGTCTTTCATTTCGCCTTGTTTCATGTGTTCAAATAAATTATCTAAACTGATTCTTGTTTTTTCAGATCTTTGCGCTTGAATTGCCTGTGAAGAACGTGCTTCCCCAATTTGTCTTGCTGTTTTTTCATCTTTAAATACAACAAAACGATCTCCTGCTTGTGGCACATCATTTAATCCAGTAATTTCAACAGGTGTTGATGGACCAACACTTTTTACTCGACGGCCTAAATCATTCACCATCGCACGAACACGACCAAATGTGTTTCCAACTACAATCGGATCCCCAATATTTAATGTTCCGTTTTGTACTAGAAGTGTTGCTACAGAACCTTTACCTTTATCAAGCTCTGCTTCAATAACTGTACCAACAGCATTTCGGTTCGGATTTGCTTTATATTCTTCTACTTCACTAACAAGTAAAATCATTTCAAGCAATGTATCAATTCCTTCACCTGAAAGTGCGGAAAGTGGAACGAAAATCGTATCTCCGCCCCATGCTTCTGGAACTAAACCATGCTCCGTTAATTCTTGCATTACACGATCTGGATTAGCAGTCGGTTTATCCATTTTATTTACTGCAACAATAATTGGAACTTCGGCAGCTTTTGCATGGTTAATTGCTTCAACAGTTTGCGGCATTACTCCATCATCTGCTGCTACAACTAAAATCGTGATATCCGTTATTTTCGCACCGCGCGCACGCATCGTAGTAAATGCAGCATGTCCTGGTGTATCTAAAAACGTGATCTTTTTCCCGTTTTCTTCAATTTGGTATGCACCAATATGCTGTGTAATCCCTCCTGCTTCACCAGCAGTTACTTTTGTATTACGAATGCTGTCAAGCAATGTTGTTTTCCCATGGTCAACATGTCCCATAATGGTAACAACAGAAGGACGCTCTACTAACTCTGCCTCTTCATCATCTTCAAAGTAAACTTCCAAGTCAGTTGTGTCAATTTTAATTTCTTCTTCTACTTCTACTCCGTAATCACTTGCAATTAACTCAATAGAATCTTTATCTAAATCTTGATTAATCGTTGCCATTACACCTAGTAAAAATAATTTTTTAATGATTTCAGACGGTTCACGATGTAATTTTTTTGCTAGCTCACCAACCGTTAAAGATTCACTAAAAGTAATTTTTTCTGGAAGCTCTTTTTCTTTTTTAGGAGCTGGTGGTGCTGCAGGAGTTTGATTTTGTTTCCCCTTGCGGTTGTTATTGCTGTTTTTATTATTATTGCGATTATTATTTTTTGTTTTATTAAATGGTTTATTTTCTTTAGTATTCTTCACAGAGTTGTTTAATTTCCCCTTTTCTACCATTACATCACTTTCTTCTTCATATCTATCTGCAATATTTTTAGAAGAAATATTTTGCGCTGGCTTATTTTGAGCATTATTTGTATTTTTATTATATTTATTATCCAATTTTTTTATTGCATCCTCTTCCAGTGTTGTCATATGATTAGAAACTTCAACGTTCATATCTTTTAATGTAGTAATTACATCTTTACTTGATAGGTTAAACTTTTTAGCGTATTCATAAACGCGCATTTTACTCATCATTTCACCCCCGCTAGAATTAATCGAGCAGCGTTAAAAGTTTTTTTGCAAATCCATTATCCAAAACAGCGACAACTACACGTGCCTCTTTGCCAATTGCTTGACCTAAAAGCTCCCTGTTTGGAACCGTTTTGACCGGCACGTGATAGAAATTACTCTTATCTATAATTTTTTTTGCCGTGTTTTCTGACGCATCTTCTGATAAAATAATAAGTTTTGCATTTCCGCTTCTAATTTCCTTAACGGTTAGTTCCTCACCAGAGGTAATTTTCCGTGCTCGATTTGCTAAGCCAAGTAATGACATCCATTTATCACCATTCATTTGGATTGTCTATTCTCCTTACCTATGATATCCAGCAACTCCTCGTATACGGTATCATCGATTGTTATTCCAAGTTGACTGGAAAGGATATTTTTTTTCTTGGCTAAAAGTACTGCGTCTTTATCCATTGAAAGATATGCTCCGCGGCCGGATTTCTTTCCTGTTAAATCTACAGAAACCTGTCCTTCCTTCGAGCGAACGATGCGAACTAGTTCTTTTTTAGGTTTCATTTCACCGGTAGCAACACATTTACGCATTGGAACTTTTTTCGGTTTGTTCACACACATTCACCTCAATCAATCTTGATCTTCATTATTTAAATGGAATTCTTCTTCATCCATTTCATCATCAAAAGTCAAAAGAGATTCTTCTGTTGGATAAATTCCTGCTTCTCTTGCTTCTGATTCTGATTTAATATCAATCTTCCAACCAGTTAATTTTGCAGCGAGGCGTGCATTTTGACCTCTTTTTCCAATTGCTAGGGATAATTGATAATCCGGCACGATAACAGTCGTTGCTTTCTCTTCCTCGTTTACCATTACTTCTAATACTTTTGATGGACTAAGTGCATTCGCAACAAAGACAGTTGGATCTTGGGACCATTTAACAATATCAATTTTTTCCCCTTTTAATTCATTCACAATGGTTTGAACACGTGTTCCTTTTGGTCCAACACATGAACCTACTGGATCCACTTCTTCATTATCTGAATGAACAGAGATTTTCGATCTGTCGCCTGCTTCACGAGCAACTGATTTAATCTCAACCGTTCCATCAAAAATTTCAGGAACTTCCATTTCAAATAATCGTTTCAAAAGGCCTGGATGTGTTCTAGAAACAAAGATTTGTGGACCTTTTGTTGTTTTTTCCACTTTTGTTATAAATACTTTAATGCGATCATGAGGTTTGTAATATTCATTTGGCATTTGTTCATTAGTTGGTAAAATAGCTTCGATTTTACCTAAGCTTACATAAATAAACTTGCTGTCTTGTCGTTGAACAATTCCTGTCATAATATCTTCTTCACGATCAATAAATTCAGAATAAATAATTCCTCTTTCTGCTTCGCGAACTCGTTGTGTAACGACTTGTTTCGCAGTTTGAGCGGCAATACGCCCAAAATCTTTTGGTGTAACTTCTAACTCTACTATATCTTCTACTTCGTAATTCGGATTGATTTTTTGTGCATCTTCTAATGAAATTTCAAGACGTGGATCAAAAACTTCGTCCACTACTTCTTTGCGAGCAAACACTCGCATCGTTCCAGATCCTAAATTTAAATCAATTCGAACATTTTGCGCTTGATTAAAGTTGCGGCGATATGCCGATACAAGGGCTGCTTCAATCGCATCGATGATGACATCACGAGAAATCCCTTTTTCTTTTTCAAGCAATACAAGAGCATCAACTAATTCACTGCTCATGAGATTGTATCCCCCTTTAATCTCTAAAAAATATGAAGTGAAATACTATGATCATCCTTAAATAAGTTGATAAACATCTTCTTTTCCATTTTCTCAACTTATTTACTTTCTAGTGGATAGACACAGCCACTTTAATACAATTTACGAAAAAGTTACAGCCAAACGAGCTTTTGCAACTTTATCATACGGAATTTGCACCGTTTTCTTTCTCGTTTTTACTTTGATCTCTATAGATAAACTCACTCCATCAAAGCTTAAAAGAGTTCCTTCAAACGCCTTTTCATTATCAATCGGTTCGTATGTTTTTACCAAAACATTTTTCCCAATCGCTTTTTCAAAATCTTTGTCTTTTTTCAGTGGTCTTTCTGCTCCTGGTGAGGATACTTCAAGAAAATAGTTTTCAGTAATCGGATCTACTTCATCCAGCTTTTCACTCAACTTTTCACTAACGGCTGCACATTCATCTATATCAACACCAGTATCTTTATCAATATACACGCGCAAAAACCAGTTAGGACCTTCTTTTACATACTCAATATCCACTAACTCTAATTGTAGATCTTCTAGGATTGGATGTACCATTTCTTCTACTAATGCAGTTACTTTGCTCAACTTTTTCCCTCCTTAAGCAAGGAACATATAATCCTTTCGGTAAGTAAGCAACCTAATGAATAGGAAGCAAAATCAAACATATGTAGAATTGTTGCTAACAAATGATGCTTGTTTTCCTATCCACTCCTCATGCTGCCTGTTAGGTAAGAAAAGCGCAAGTGCCTTGCTAAGCCCCGAAGAAAAATGTTTTCATGACTCAAAAAGTATTTTTTTACTTTTAGAGACAAGGTTATCTTTCACAGGGGCTGGGCGCTGGAGCCAGACATTCGTCTAAATTGAAAATTTTTATACTTTCTTACCTTATAAAAAAGACATACACAATACGAAAGAGTGGGTTTCCCCACTCTCTTTTTGCGAAAGTTATCCTTAGTATTTCCAAATAAACTATACCATATCCAATTATTTTATGCAAATGAAAGTGCGTTGTTACAAGGTTTCCCGGCTTTTTCCACCGTAAAAAAACCTAAGAATTCTAAAATAAGGACAGCTGGTTTTGATCTGGCATCCCACCTAAGCACCCGTGGTTATCAAGATACTCCATAATAGTCTTAGACACTTTTCCACGCTGCTGCAAATCTTCTTTCGATAAAAATTCTCCGTCTTTTCTAGAACGGACAATATTTAACGCCGCATTAGTACCTAAGCCTGGAATACTATTAAATGGCGGAATTAACGTATTGCCCTCAATAATAAATTCAGTTGCACTCGATTTATATAAATCAACCTTTGTAAACGAAAATCCTCGTTCTACCATTTCATAAGCAAGTTCCATAACCGTTAATAAGTTCTTCTCTTTTGTAGAAGCATCGAGCCCTTTGCCGCTGATTTCATCAATTACTGCTTTAATGCTTTGAGACCCTTTTACCATCGCATCTACATCAAAATCTTCCGCACGAACAGTAAAATATGCAGCATAATAAAGCAATGGATGATGCACTTTAAAATAAGCAATACGCACTGCCATAAGAACATACGCTGCAGCATGCGCCTTGGGAAACATGTATTTTATCTTTTTACATGAATCTATATACCACTCAGGCACTTCGTTTTTGCGCATTTCTTCTTCCATATCATCAGATAAACCTTTTCCTTTACGCACGCTTTCCATAATTTTAAAAGCAAAAGAAGGTTCTAACCCTTGATAGATTAAATACACCATAATATCATCACGACAGCCAATAACTTCACTTAAGTTGCATATATTATTATGAATCAGTTCTTGTGCATTGCCTAACCAAACATCCGTTCCGTGGGACAGACCGGAGATTTGCACCAATTCAGAAAAAGTTGTCGGTTTCGTATCTTCTAACATTTGACGTACAAATTTTGTTCCGAATTCCGGTATACCCAAAGTACCTGTTTTACAATTAATTTGTTCCACAGTAACACCAAGCGACTCTGTTCCGCTGAAAATTTTCATTACTTCTGGATCATCAGTTGGAATGGTTTTTGGATCAATCCCGCTAAGATCCTGCAGCATTCTAATTACAGTCGGATCATCATGTCCTAGAATATCTAATTTTAATACGTTATCATGGATGGAATGGAAATCAAAATGAGTTGTTTTCCATTCTGAGTTTCGATCGTCTGCCGGAAACTGAATTGGCGTGAAATCATAAACATCCATATAATCAGGAATAACGATAATTCCACCTGGATGCTGTCCTGTTGTTCTTTTTACCCCAGTACAGCCCGATGCCAAACGATCGATTTCAGCACCTCTTATTTGTAAATTATTATCCTGCTGATACGCTTTTACATACCCGTATGCCGTTTTATCTGCAACCGTTCCAATCGTACCAGCACGGTATACATACTCTTCACCAAATAACACTTTTGTATAATTATGAGCATTCGGTTGGTATTCTCCGGAAAAATATGACAATAGGTAAGCCTTTGACGTTATCTTCAGCTTTTCCCCTGCCCCACACCGTACGTGACCCTTTCAGTGTCATACGGCGCTCCATCGTCTTTCCATTTACGATAAATTAAACAACTAACGCTTGGAATCCTACAACCTTGCGTAGTTTATACAGTTTCTTTAATGATTTGGCGTCTAATGTAGAGACATGATAATTTCCTAGAACATTGAAGTATTCATTATTTCTTAGCTTTTAGAACCATTAAGTCAGCCAACTAATCACCTCCAAAAAGGTTTTCGTTTCTATTTAGTCATACGAGAATACTGACTTGTGTAGGATTTGTATCGTAAAAGACGACTCAAGCCCTTCCCTCAGAATTGTTTTTCCCTTAAACCTATTCGATATATTCGGTTGTCATCGGCAATTCCTACAAATGGTACTACGGCTTTACTGCCACTTCAATAAATCTTCATTATACTCAGATGAGCTTTTTGAAGAACGACTTTCAAACGATGTGTAATCACCTTAAGTCTCCGAAGCTTCCCACGTTCCATTAACTCTATCTATTCATTACTTCCGTAGGTTTCCTCTAAACTCCGTCTAGCTTGATAGCTCCTATAAAACTATATGGACTTTCATAACCTAACGTTTACTTATCCACACTAGAATATCCAATTAGGACCCCTAAGCATTTCTACTTAGTGACATTCACGAAGAGTCAGTCGAGGATTCGTCCAGATAACTCTAACCATTCTAACCATAGAAGTCTTATAGACACCCGGCCTATCATTTACAACCCTACTCGGTCTTTCCTCACCATTATGTGCTAGGGTAAACTTCAGCCGACTTTAGCGGGCTCCAAACAATTTCAGCTATTTACATTGCATCCATTGCTTGCCGCAGTTTCAGTGAGTGTGTTTCAAGGCGTTACTCAATCATTCCACACTTCAAGTTAACAGTTCTCCTAGTATTAAACTAGTGGCTAATCTTTTCAATTAGCAACGTGGCGCACTCAAATCAATATCCGGTACCTTATCCCCTTTAAATCCTAAGAATGTTTCAAAGGGGATATCGTGTCCATCTTTTTTGTAGCGTATTCCGCAATTTGGACAGTCTTTATCGGGCAAATCAAATCCTGAACCGACAGAGCCGTCATTAAAAAATTCAGACTGTTTGCATTCAGTGCAGACATAATGCGGCGGCAGTGGATTTACCTCCGTTATTTCTGTCATTGTTGCAACAAAGGAAGAACCAACGGAACCACGGGAACCAACAAGATAACCGTCATCAAGTGATTTTTTTACGAGTTTATGTGAGATTAAATAAATAACAGCAAACCCGTGGCCGATAATGCTTTTTAATTCTTTTTCCAGTCTTGCTTCTACAATTTCCGGAAGGTTTTCTCCATAGATTTTCCGAGCCATCCCGTAGCTCATCTCACGCATTTCTTCATCTGCGCCTTCAATTTTCGGTGTATACAAATCATCTTTGATCGGCTTAATAACATCAATCATATCAGCAATTTTATTCGTGTTTGTGACGACTATTTCTTTTGCTTTGTCTTCTCCTAGAAAGCGGAAGCAGTCGAGCATTTCGTTTGTTGTCCGAAAATGAACATCCGGAAGTTTATGTCTGTTAAGCGGATTGGCTCCACCTTGTGACCCTACTAAAATTTCTCGATAAATTTTATCATTTGGATTAACATAATGAACATTTCCTGTCGCTGCAACCGGTATTTCTAATTTTTCGCCTAATTGAACAATATTCGTGATAATTTCTTCTAATGCTTTATTATCCTGAACAAGTTCCATTTCAATTAAATGGGCATAAACTTCTTTCGGCATCACTTCTATATAATCATAAAATGGGGCAATGTCTTCTACTTCCTCCGGCGCTTTTTGCATCATCGCTTCAAAGACTTCCCCTTTATCGCATGCAGAGCCAATTAACAGTCCTTCACGATATTTTTGCAGAACAGACCTTGGAATTCGTGGTACACGATAAAAATAGTTAATATGGGCAATCGATACTAATTTAAAAAGATTTTTTAAGCCCGTTTCATTTTGAGCAAGCACAGTACAATGATAAGGACGTGCCCGTTGATAGGAGTTTCCCTGCCCCATATTATCATTTAATTGATTATGATTCGTAATCCCTTTTTCTTCCGCATCTTTTAACATTTTTAATACTAAATAACCAGTTGCTTCTGCATCATATATCGCACGGTGATGCTGTGTGAGTTCAATATCAAATTTTTTCGCCAATGTATTTAAGCGGTGATTCTTTAATTCTGGATACAAAAATCTCCCTAACTCTAATGTATCTATTACTGGATTGGTTGATTTCGCCATTCCTGCTTTTTGGTAGCCTACATTAATAAATCCCACATCAAAGGATGCGTTATGGGCAACAAGAATGCTGTCTCCTGTCCATTCAGCAAACTTGCGAAGCACAATATCAATTTCTGGAGCATCCTGTACCATATCATCGGTAATGCCAGTTAAATTTATCGTTGTTGCAGATAAGCGGTGATGTGGGTTGGCAAATGATTCAAACCGATCAATAATTTCGCCATTATGAATTTTTACTGCTGCAAGTTCAATAATCGTATTATAAACAGCTGAAAGACCGGTTGTTTCGACGTCGAAAACAACATATGTTGCATCCTGCAAAGGAATGTTCTGCTCATTGTAGGCAATTGGAACTCCATCATCTACTAAATTAATTTCCACACCATACAATATTTTTATATCATTTTTTTTCCCAGCGCCAAATGCTTCGGGAAAACTTTGGGCAACAGCATGATCTGTGATGGCAATTGCTTTATGACCCCATTTCTTCGCTTGTGCGACAAGGTTGCCAACAGAAGATACTGCATCCATTTGGCTCATCGGTGTATGCAGATGCAATTCCACCCTTTTTTCCTCATCTTTAGATGTATCTTGTCTTTCAATCGCTCTAATCTCATTTAAGTCATTGCCGATCATCACTAAATCACGAACAAATGTGTCATTTTGAATACTGCCGCGAGCTCTTAGCCACATTCCCTTTTTAACCAATTGGAAAAGGGCAGCATCTTCTTTGTCCCGAGAAAACATTTTTACTAAGATAGAGCTTGTATAATCCGTGATTTTAAAGGTTAATAGCGTTCTTCCACTGCGCAGCTCTTTTGTTTCAGCATGGAATACATATCCTTCGACCGTAATCCGTCTTTCCTCATCAATAATTTCCTCAATCTTGCGATAGTCGCTGTCATCTTTAATGGTCAGCCCGATTGTAAGCGGCCCTGCTGGAATATTTCCATCATTTGCTTCTTTTTCAGCTTCCATTTTCTGAATATCAAGAAGTGCTTGTTTGCCTCTTTCCTGGTCTTCTAATTGCTTCGCTTGTAAAAATTGTTCATATTCAGCATTGGAAGCCTCTTGTTGAATTTCTGTTTCTAAAACAAAAGGAGGAAAACCGAAATACTGATACGAATCGGTAATCATTTGTGCATATTTTCTTTTTATCGCAATTCCTTCCATATCATTACGAACAGAAATCGTTAATTTATTTCCTTGTATTTTAGGAAACTGTTCACTTAATAATTTTATAAGTGGAGGAGATATTCCTTGCATTTGTTCAATACAAGCATACCAATAATCGTTTATCAGCATATCTGTTGCCAATGCATGTTGAACATTTATTGAAAAGGTGACGGTGGCAATATGGGAAAAACTGCTGATCAGTTTTTTTGTAAAAAGTTGATACACTTGAAATGGAAGAATGTTGTCAAATAGAAAATGAAAATGCCATTTTTTCGCACGTTTTTCAATCACAATTTTGTCTATCTTCGCATGATGAAAATGGGAAACGATTTGGTCATCTGTTAATTGAAGCTGCTGCAGCAATAGTTGAAACCTATCGATTTTCCCTTGTATATCGCTCATTTTCCCTCTCCTTTCATACTCATTTTTCACTTATCTTCACTGCTCCTAATAGGAAGCAGCATAGAAATAATTATAGCATATTACCCTATGAATCTTGTTTACACATTTAAAACACAAAACTCTACTTTACCATACTATAAGTGACTGCACTACTGCCATTTATTAACAGCAAGCTTTCTTCATTTCTATCTTGACAGAAGGCTGTTTCGTATAGATTGTTGCTTTTAAACTCGCAGCCCGAATACACTTCGTCCGTTTAGCGAGCGTCGAGACTCCTCGTCGCATACGCTCTGCTTAAGTCTCGTCTTTCTCGCATTCCCACAGGAGTCTACGTGTATTCAGTCTGCTGAGTACTTCTTCTCTCATTTTTTTACGTAAAAAACAACAAACTTTGAGAAAACAGCCTGACAGAAAAAAGGGTGATGCGATATTGATATGGCATCACCCTTTTTATTTTATTGGTTTAATAGATTCGAAATTGTCTCAAGTAATTCGTTTTCATGTACTTCTAGCACTTCGCCAGTACTTCTCACTTTTACTTCTACAATACCTTCTGAAGCTTTTTTCCCTACTGTAACTCTGACAGGAAGTCCCATTAAATCCGAATCAGCAAATTTAACACCTGGTCGTTCTGTACGGTCGTCTAATAATACATCCAAACCATTTGCTTTCAGTTGTTGATATAATTTATCTGCTAATGTATTTTGAGCAGCGTCCTTTGTATTAACAGGTATTACATGAACATCAAATGGCGCCATATGAGTTGGCCACACAATCCCTTTATCATCATTAAACTGTTCGACGATAGCTGCCATCGTTCTGGAAACACCGATTCCATAGCAGCCCATAATAATTGGCTGTGTACGTCCATTCTCATCTAAATACGTAGCACCCATCGCTTCACTGTAACGTGTTCCTAATTTGAAAACATGGCCAACTTCAATTCCTTTTGCAAAAGCAATTGTTCCTTTTCCGTCTGGTGATATATCTCCTTCTTGAATAAAGCGAAGATCCGCATATTGACTGACAGAAAAATCACGATCAGGATTCACATTCGTATAATGGAAATCCTCTTCGTTTGCACCACATACACCGTTCACAATAGATTTTACTGCATGATCTGCAATTATTTCTACATCTTGTACGCCAATCGGTCCAAGTGAACCAACACTGCAGCCTAATATATTTACCGTTTGTGATGCATCCGCTAACTCTACAACATCTGCATCTAATAAGTTTTTCACTTTAATGTCGTTTACTTCATGATCTCCTCGAACTAAAACTAATACATATTTATCATCTACTTTAAATAATAAAGACTTAATGCATTGATCAGCAGTAGTATTTAAAAAAGAAGAAACTTGATCGATTGTTTTTTGATTTTCCGTTTTTACTTTTTCTAAATCATTAAGTGGCTTGTCCGCTTTTTCATAAGTTGTAACAACTGAAGCCATTTCGATATTTGCTGCATAATTAGATTCTGTTGAATATGCAATTGTGTCTTCGCCAATATCTGATAATACCATAAATTCATGTGTATCTTTTCCGCCTATTGCTCCGCTGTCAGCAATCACTGCACGATAGTTTAAACCACAGCGTTCGAACACATTGCAATATGCTTGGAATATTGCATCATACGCTTCTCCTAAGCTTTCATGTGAGGAATGGAATGAATAAGCATCCTTCATAATAAATTCACGACCGCGCAATATTCCAAATCTTGGTCTTTTTTCATCCCTGAATTTTGTTTGGATTTGGTAAAGGGTTAATGGCAATCGTTTATATGACTTTACTTCATCACGCACTAAACTTGTAATGACTTCCTCATGTGTTGGACCTAATGCAAACTCGCGGCCATGTCGGTCGTTTATACGCATTAATTCTGGCCCGTATGTATACCATCTTCCAGATTCTTGCCATAGTTCTGCTTGCTGCATGGCAGGCATTAATAGTTCAACTCCACCAGCTGCATCCATTTCTTCTCTAATAATTTGTTCAATTTTTTTAATTACCTTATTTGCTAATGGCAAATAAGAATATATGCCACTTGCGTTTTGGCGAATATAGCCAGCACGCAAAAGTAGCTGATGACTTTTTATTTCTGCATCTGCAGGCACTTCTCTTAAAGTTGGTATTAACATTTTACTTTGCTTCATGTATTTACACCTCAATATAAAATGGTTTTCTTTATTATCGGAAAATGACCAACTAAAAGTGAGGAATACTCTGTCCCCCACTTTTTTATCGTTTCCTTTTTACTTCCCTATTTCAAGAAAAATCGTTGTATATCATTCCATGTTACAACAATCATTAATAACATCAATAGTGCGAAACCTACAAAATGAACGATTCCTTCTTTATGACGATCAATTGGTTTTCCTCGAACTGCTTCAATTGCAAAAAACATCAATCTGCCTCCATCCAGTGCTGGAAACGGAAGCAAGTTCATAATTCCGAGGTTAATACTTAAAATACCTGCCCACTTCATTAAATAATAAATACCTGATTGGGCAACTGTATCCGTTGATTTGTATATTCCTACTGGTCCAGATAGAGCATCAATAGAAAATTGTCCTGTTACTAACTTACCAACAGCACCAATAATTTCTTTCGTCCAAACATACGTTTCCACTGCGCCATATTTTACTGCTTTAAGGGGAGATTTCTCCGTTGGACTATACACACCAATTAAGCCGATTGTTTTCCCCTCTTCTGTTTTTGTTGCTTTTGGAGTAATATCCATATTCAGTTCTTTCCCATTTCGAAATAATGCAAATTGCAAATCTTCACCTGGGCTTTTCTGAATAATTTTCACTACTTCTTTCCAACTAGAAACAGATTCTCCATCAATACTAACAATTGTATCTCCTTGTTTTAAACCAGCGTTATGGGCCACTCCATTTTCAATTAAATTACCTAATTTAGGTTCGTTTGAAGGAATCCCTTGAATCAAAGCGATTAATACAAAGATAACAAATGCTAAAACAAAGTTCATTAACGGACCAGCAACAATTGCTAATGTTCTTTGTCCTAGTGTTTTACTTGCAAACTGACGATCTATTGGTGCTATTTGTGATTCAATGCCGTTTTCCACGATAACAGCATTTCTTTTAATAGGAAAAACAACCATATTTTCATTTATATCGTCTTCAGCATATCCTTTTATAAATAGCTCCTGTTCTAAATCAGCTTCTTCCACATTTACAACACGGGCATTCGGATATTTTTCTTTCTGATTAATAATAATTTTGGAAACATGCTCATCCTTGTCGAATAACAAAGCAATTCGATGTCCCGCTTTTATATCAACCATTTCTGGATCTTCACCAGCCATTCGTACAAATCCTCCAAGAGGCAATAGACGAATGGTATACGTGGTTTCTCCTTTTTTTTGTGAAAAAATTTTCGGACCAAACCCTATTGCAAACTCACGGCAAAGAATGCCTGCTCTTTTCGCAAAAACAAAATGGCCTAACTCGTGAAAAAAGACTAATGCACCAAAGATAATAATAAACGCCACTACTGTATTCAAAATATAACCACCTTTTTATAGAAGTGTGCTTACTCGTTTTCTTGTTTCTAAATCTACCTCTTGTATGACAGCAAGACTCGGGTTTGCTATATTTTGATGCTTGCTTATTGCTTTTTCAATCAGCTCTTCGATTTGCAAAAAGCTAATTTCACCTGCTAAAAATTTCGCTACAGCTATTTCATTTGCTGCATTTAAAACGGTTGGCACTGTTCCGCCAAGCCTTCCTGCTTCATAGGCAAACGCAAGACATCGGAATCGTTCTAAGTCCATCGTTTGAAAATGAAGCTTCCCTATACTTGCTAAATCCAATCTTTGAGCTGTTCGTAATGGCAATCGATCAGGAAAGGTTAATGCATATTGAATCGGCACCCGCATATCTGGAGAACCAAGCTGTGCCATCACACTGCTGTCATGGAATTCTACCATAGAATGTATCATGCTTTCTTTATGAAGCAACACATCAATTTTATCGTATGGAAGAGAAAATAGCCAATGCGCTTCTATTACTTCCAGACCTTTATTCATCATCGTAGCAGAATCGATTGTTATTTTTGCCCCCATCGACCAATTTGGATGCTTTAGTGCATCTTCCAGCGTAACATGCTTTAAATCAGCTCTTGTTAAATCACGAAAGCTGCCTCCAGAAGCAGTTACAATCAAGCGCTCTATATTTTTTTCGTTTTCTCCTTGCAAACATTGATAAATAGCAGAATGTTCACTGTCTACAGGTAAAATTGCAACATTATTTTTTTTCGCAGCATCCATTACTAAATGTCCTGCCGTTACTAATGTTTCTTTATTGGCAATCGCAATCTTCTTTTTTGCTTCAATCGCCTGCAATGTCGGCAGAAGTCCTACACTTCCTAATACAGCGTTTACCAGTATATCCGCTTTGTGATAAACAGAAACCTCAACTAAGCCTTCTTGTCCATATGTAAAAGAAATACGAGGAAATGCTTGTTTTAGCATATCACAATCTTTTTTATCGGCAACAGAAACAAGAGACGGTTGAAATTCTGTAATAATTTTTTTCGTCAACTCGATATTTTTACCTGAGGAAAATGCAACAAGCTGAAAGTGTTCTGGATTAGTTTTTATGACATCCAGCGTTTGTGTCCCAATAGATCCTGTTGCACCTAATAAACTAATATACTTCACTACCTCACTCCTACTATGTATACTTCTAAAAAATGTGATTATTCTTGTTTACTATTTAAAGAAGAAATAGTTAAATCAATGAGAAAGCATCAAAGATAAAAAATAGTAATGGCCAAACAAATAATAAACTATCAAAACGATCTAATATTCCACCATGTCCAGGCAATAGCTTCCCTGAATCTTTGACTTCATAATGTCTTTTTAATGCAGACTCCACTAAATCTCCAATTTGTCCAAAAGCAGATAAGATAATCGTTATAAACGCTATTATATACCATTCTATGTAACCAAAAGCACTAAATAGAACAGAAACGACAACGGCGCAAACGATTCCTCCAATTGCACCTTCAACCGTTTTGTTGGGACTGATTTCTGGCCATAATTTCCTTCTTCCAAATGCTCGTCCTATAAAATAGGCGCCTGAATCTGTTGCCCATATCATAAATAGTGAATAAAAGAGAATCCATAAGTCTGCCTCTCGCACTTCCACAAAAAAGTGTAAACCTACGCCCATATAAAGTACAGATAAAATAGAATAGGCAGCATCATCAATTGAAAATTGATTTTTAGAAGCAACCACATATGTTAAATAAAGAAGTACCGTAAATAATCCAATCTCCGTTTTAGATAAAAAAATGTCCTCCAAGAAACGATGATACTCTTTTGGTAAAATAAAGATCCAAACTACTAATAAAGAAAGTAATCCTGGAAAGGAGAAAAGGCGGATCTTTCGCATTCTTAATAATTCAAACAAACCAACTGCTGACATTAAGAATGTAAACAGCACTAACGGCAATCCACCAATAAAAACAAAAGGAAGAAATAAGCCTGCTGCTATTATCGCTGTTATAATTCTCTGTTTCATATTACATTCACAACCCTTATTAGACTCCTCCAAAACGTCTTTGTCTGTTTTGGAATACTTCAATAGCTTCAACTAAATGTTCTTCACTAAAATCAGGCCACAATACATCTGTAAACCATAATTCAGCATACGCAAGCTGCCACATCATAAAGTTACTGATTCTAATTTCCCCGCTAGTACGGATAAGTAAATCAGGATCAGATAGATCTGATGTCATTAAATAGGATGAAAACAACTCTGGTGTTATCTCTTTTCCATCTATCTTCTTTTCTTGACAATCGTTTACTATATTTTTCACCGCTTCAACAATTTCTAATCTGCTTCCATAATTCAAGGCGAAGTTTAAAATAAGCCCTGTATTGTTTTTCGTCTTTTCCACCGCATTTTCTAAAGCTTTCAGCGTATGCTGGGGTAATTGTTCGGTGTAGCCTATCGATGTTACACGAACATTTTTTTCTATTAACTCAGGCAGAAACGTACCGAGAAATTGTTCAGGCAATGACATAATATAATCGACTTCTTTTTTTGGTCTTTTCCAGTTTTCCGTTGAAAAAGCATAAAGGGTTAATACCTTTATTCCTAATTCATCCGCCAATTTTGTTATTCTTTTTACACATTTCATTCCTTCATGGTGACCAGCCACTCTTGGCAGTTTTCTTTTTTTTGCCCAACGGCCATTTCCATCCATAATAATAGCAACATGTTCTGGCATCGTTTGTTGCTTCAGGAAAGTAATCCGTTCTTGGAGATTAGAAGAAACAACTCTCTTCTTCCAAAACGTTAGCTTATTCCACATAAAATAGCTCCTCCAAAGTAAATCCTCTCTTTTTCTTGCTTTTATTTGCTATTGCATATTTCTCCTCTAAAAGCGGATGTTCAAAAAGTCACCAAATGAAAGGTTCGAATCTCTTTGTTGACCTGCTTCTATTTTATTACCTTTTTGAACACACACTAAAATAGAAGTTTCCCTTTCTATCTTAAAGGAAACGGAATCGCTTAAGCAACTATCAGTTTATTTTTACATCATAATAGCTAAAAAACCCCCTAAAATTAGAGGGTTTAGACGATTGACAAACACTCACTTTTTTGGAACCTTTTCTCCAAAAGGAAACACCAAAGGCTGCACACCTAAAAGATATCCATTTTCCGTCAGCCTACATTTACAAATGCCATAACCAGCAGTTTTGGCTGTCAAAAAATGTTTCTCCTTCCTCAGGTGCTCATTACCATCAAATAACTTAAGCTCCTCACAAAGATTCGTGTGGTGATCCGTCAATCGCTTTCAAACAAAATGAAAAGGTTAACACATCTTACACTTCTAATATTTCTTTTTCTTTTTCTTTTGTAAGAGCATCTACTTTGCTGATAAATTCATCCGTTAATTTTTGAATATCATCATTATAGCCACGAAGAGCATCCTCCGTAATTTCTCCATTTTTTTCTAATTTTTTCAAATCATCATTACCATCACGGCGAATGTTACGGATTGCTACTTTTGCTTCTTCTGATTCTTTTTTTACATTTTTCACTAATTCTTTACGGCGTTCCTCTGTTAACATTGGAATAGATAATCGGATCACACTTCCATCGTTGGACGGGTTTAAACCAATATCTGATTTTAAAATCGCTTTTTCGATTTCGCCTAATACCGATTTATCATATGGTTGAATAACAAGAAGTCTTGCTTCTGGTACACTAATACCAGCCAATTGATTGACAGGAGTTGGTGCTCCGTAATAGTCAACTGAAATTCTGTCTAAAAGTGAAGCGTTAGCGCGTCCTGCACGAATGCTTGCTAATTCACGAGAATAGCTTTGAATTGCCTTATTCATTTTTTCTTTTGTTTGAGAAATAACTTGTGTCGCCATTATTTTTTCCCCCTTACTAAAGTTCCGATTGTTTCACCCATTACCGCTTTTTTAATATTACCATTTTCCATAATAGAAAATACAATTAATGGGATATCATTATCCATACATAATGAGGAAGCCGTTGAATCCATTACCGCGAGTCCATCTTTAATTACATCAAAATAAGTTAATTGATCAAATTTCACCGCTGTTTTATCTATTCTTGGATCAGCAGAGTATACTCCATCTACATTGTTTTTCGCCATTAAAATAACTTCTGCTTCAATTTCCGCAGCGCGAAGTGCAGCTGTAGTATCAGTAGAGAAATAAGGATTTCCTGTTCCAGCTGCAAAAATCACAACACGCTTTTTCTCTAAATGGCGAATTGCACGTCTTCTGATATAAGGTTCTGCAACTTGTCTCATTTCAATAGAAGTTTGTACACGTGTTTCAATTCCTAGTTGTTCTAAGCTATCTTGAAGTGCTAAAGAGTTCATTACTGTCGCAAGCATTCCCATGTAATCGGCATTAGCACGGTCCATTCCCATTTCTTCTCCGATTTTACCACGCCAAATATTGCCACCACCGACAACAACAGCAGCTTCTACACCTAGCTCAGCAACTTCTTTCACTTGTTTAGCTACATTTTTTATTACAGCTGGATTAATTCCGAATCCAGCCTCCCCTGCTAATGCTTCCCCACTTAATTTAAGAACAACACGTTTATATTTTGGATTACTCATGGAAACCTCCGCCTGATTTAAAATATCTTGAAAGCGAAAAGCGCAGGCGCCTTGTAAGCCCTGAAGAAAAGTGTTCTCTTGGCTCAAAAAGTGCTTTTTATTTTTAGAGCCAAGAGGTTATTTTTCACAGAGGCTAGGCGTCGGAGCTAGACACTCATCTATGTTGAAAAATGTGATACTCCCTCTTTAAAAATAGGGAACACAATTGTGTTCCCTATAGAAAGCTTTTATAAAAAATGTTACTTACTTTTTGTTTACTTGGTTCATTACTTCTTCTGCGAAGTTATCTTCACGTTTTTCAATTCCTTCTCCTACTTCATAACGAACGAATTCACGTAAAGTTGCACCTTTTGATTCAACGAATTGACGTACTTTTTGATCAGGGTTTTTAACGAAAGTTTGATCAAGTACACAAACATCTTCAAAATATTTACTTAAACGGCCTTCTACCATTTTAGCAACGATTTTTTCTGGTTTTCCTTCATTTAATGCTTGCTGCGTTAATACTTCTTTCTCATGTGCCACTTCTTCTGCAGAAACTTGATCACGAGAAACGTATTTTGGGTTTAATGCAGCGATATGCATAGCAACATCTTTTGCAGGAGCTTCTTCAGTTGTTCCTTCAAGAACAGTTAACACACCAATGCGTCCACCCATATGAAGGTATGCACCAAATGCATCATTATCTGTTTTTGTTTTGATTTCAAAACGACGAAGAGATAATTTTTCTCCAATTTTAGCAATTGCAGCATTGATATGTGCTTCAACAGTTGTACCTTCAGTGAAGTTTTGTGTAAGTGCTTCTTCCACAGATGCTGGTTTGTTTTGTAGTAAGTGCGCAGCAAGTTCTTTTACTAAAACTTGGAATCCTTCGTTTTTCGCAACGAAATCTGTTTCAGAGTTCACTTCAAGAATAATTGCTTCGTTTCCTTCTACAGAGATATAAGTAGAACCTTCAGCAGCAACGCGGTCAGCTTTTTTAGCTGCGCTTGCAATTCCTTTTTCACGTAAAAAGTCAATCGCTTTATCGATATCACCATTAGTTTCTGTTAGTGCCTTTTTGCAATCCATCATTCCAGCACCAGTTTTTTCACGTAGTTCTTTAACCATTTGAGCTGTAACAGCCATAGTAGTTAGCCTCCTTGTATGATTATGTACTATTTTTTTAACCAATTATTTTTAATTTAGAGGATATTCAAAAAGTCACCAAATTAAAGCCTCTAATCTCTTCGTTGGCTTACTTCTAATTTGTTACCTTTTTGAACTCACACTTTTAAGCACTATTCTTTAAAAAAAGGTGATAAGAGGGATGCCCTTTATCACCTTTTTTACAAGTCCCTAAACTTGGTGCCTAGTTTACACTAGGTTTTCTTTTCATAAAACTACTTGTATTTCTATTAAGCAGTTGTTACTTCTTCACCTTGTTTAGCTTCTAAAATAGCATCTGCCATTTTTGCAGTTAATAATTTTACAGCACGGATTGCGTCATCATTCGCAGGAATAACAACATCAATTTCGTCTGGATCACAGTTTGTATCAACAATACCAACAATCGGAATATTTAATTTATGAGCTTCCGCAACAGCAATGCGCTCTTTGCGTGGGTCAACAATAAATAAGCAATCTGGAATTTTTTTCATATCTTTAATTCCGCCTAAGAACTTTTCTAAACGCTCAAGCTCTTTTTTCAATTGAACTACTTCTTTTTTCGGAAGTACTTCAAAAGTACCGTCTTCAGACATTCTTTCAATGTCTTTTAAACGTGCGATACGTTTTTGAATTGTTTCAAAGTTTGTTAAAGTTCCACCTAACCAACGTTGGTTTACAAAGTATTGACCAGAACGGATTGCTTCTTCTTTAACTGAATCTTGTGCTTGCTTTTTTGTTCCTACGAAAAGAATAGTTCCGCCGTTACCAGCAACTTCTTTTACATAGTTATAAGCTTCCTCAACCTTTTTAACTGTTTTTTGAAGGTCGATGATGTAAATGCCGTTACGCTCTGTAAAAATGAATTTTTTCATTTTTGGGTTCCAACGGCGAGTTTGGTGACCAAAATGTACACCAGCCTCAAGTAATTGTTTCATTGAAATAACTGACATGTTTGTTCCTCCTAATGGTTTTGATTTCCTCCGCTTTTTTCATTTTTAATCAAAACTGTATTGATACAGCACCATTGATTAAATCCAAAAGCGTGTGTATTAACACCATTTGTTAATATAGCATATGTATAGTAGACAATCAAGTTATTCTTCATCTTTTTGTCTAAATTTCAATAATAATTCTATTTCAGTTTTCCCTTTATTTAATATTTTTGCAATTTCATCCGTTTTTTTCCCTTGGTCCTTTAGATCTATTACCTTTTCAAAAAATGATTTTTCTTTTGTTTCTTCCTTTTCTAAAGGTAAAATTAACTCTAATAATTCGTCTGCATTCTCTTTTTCTGCCTGCTGCATATCAACTGTTTTTTGATAAACATTTGCTGCTTGTTTTTTTGATAAACGTATTTTTTTTACAGCATTCTCTTTTTCTAAAAAATCTGCATGAAGCTCTTCTATTTCTTCCTCTTCTTTTTTCGGTGCTTCTTGTCTATTTTTTTCTACCGTTACTATCTTTTGAAGAAACAGCTCGTTTTCTTCTTTCATTTCTACAATAAAAGCAGCAATAATATTTTCTACTTCTTCCACGGACTGTTTTTGTTGTTTTTCAAGCATAACAAATCGATTTTGTCTTACATACAGAAGTGCAATGAATAAAAAAGCCAAAATATTAAATATAAAACTTAAAATTAATAAAAATGTAATCAAAACTATCCCTCAATCCACTGTAATCGATCATCACGTACATCCATTCCAATTACATTACCTTTTCTAATGATTGTCTTAATTTAAAAATTGCCTTTGAATGTATTTGAGAAATTCTTGATGTCGATAAGTTCATTACTTGTCCTATTTCCGTTAATGTCAATTCTTCTTTGTAAAATAAGCTGATAACTAGCTGCTCTTTATCATTTAATAATGAAATCATACTTGCCATTTCTTGAATCAATTCATCCTTCAATAGTTTCTCTTCCGGAATGATCGTTTTATCGTCTCGAATAACGAAGGAAGGTCCTTCTTTATCCTCTTGGTCATTTAGTTGTTCATCAATAGAAAGCACATTAGCAAAAAAATGTTCGTTCATCGTTGAATAGACTTCTTCTGGAGTAAGCGCTAATTCATGAGCTATTTCCTGAACCGTTACATTTCTCATTTTTTGTTGTTCAAGCCGTTCGATTGCTGCTTCTATTTTTTTAGACTTCTCTCTAGTGCCTCTTGATAGCCAATCTTCTTTTCTTAAACCATCGATAATACTTCCTCTTATTCGAAAAGATGCATATGTATCAAATTTCAAATCTCTTTTCGGATCAAATCTTTCTAATGCATCATACAATCCTATCAAACCTAAACTATATAATTCTTCTCTTGAAACACTTTTTGGGAGTCCAACAGATATTCTTTGTACATGAAAACTTACTAATGGTATATATTTTTTTATTAATCGATTGCCAGCATTTTTATCACGTGAAGCAATCCACATACCCCATGCATTTTTGTCCTCTGTTGTTGAATCATTTACCATGATTTTTCCTCCTAAAAACTACATTTCATTTGAACGATTTAGCTTTTCCATTTTAAAAGATGAAGAAGTATTTTTCCGCTTCTATTTATATTCCAAACTAATCTTTGTACAAAACATTTATATACTTGTTTAAATTTTATCAAAAGATTAGAAATTAGACTTTATTCATCATGATTTTTTTGAAAAATAGGACAAAAAACCCATATAAAAAAGATGTTTCCATTATTTGGAGCTCCATCACTTCCTTAATGCCTTAAATAAGTAAGATGCAAAAAATAGGCGATAGAACTACAATTTTTAGTTTGGAACATCCTTTGTTATTTTCTATTTTATTCATTTTTTATATAATCTGTGTACCTTTATTCACTGTCCGAATCGTTAATTCGGTAGTTTCTGGATTAAATTCAATTGTTCTTCCACTATTGCCACCAACATCTTCTCCACAAATCTGAATATTTAAGATTTGCAATTCTTTTTTTACTGCCTCAACATTTCTTGGTCCAATTCTCATAATATCACTTGAACCTGAAAACTGAAACATTTGGGCCCCGCCAGCAATTTTCGCCTTTAATGAAGCCTTTTTTGCACCCAACAATTCTAAATTTTTAACCAAGGCAATAATCGCCGTGTCAGCAAATTTCGCCAAATTTAACGGCTGCGATTTTGATAAAGAAGAATCAGGAAGCATAATATGGGCCAACCCTGCGATCCCTTTGAATTGATCATATAAAACAACCCCAACACAAGATCCTAAACCTGATGTTCGTATCATTTGCGGAATGCGTACAGTATTCATGTCAGCTATGCCAACTTTAACAACTGTTTCTTGTTCAATCATCTACTGTCACTCCCAATGCTCCAAACAAAATAGTAAACGATTCCGGATCTGGCAGCAAGAAAAAATGACCTTTGACACTTTTAGATAAAGAATCTTCTTCTTCATTTAAGGCAGTATTAATAACAATCGCATAATCACTGACTTGAGATAACTCTATCAAACCATAACTGATAATTGCACCTACCATATCAATTGCAAGCGATGGTACAGACGGATACAAAGATAAATTAGTAAAATCGGATAATGAGGATAAATAGGAGCCTGATAGAATATTACCAAGCTCCTGAAGTGCAGATAAAGCTAATTCATCATAAGGTGGCTTATCTAGCTGTAAAGAAGCATCCCCAATTAAATCTTTAATAAAGCTGGTTGCTTGTTCAATCGGAAGCATAAAAAACATGCTTCCAGGTGCATCCCCTTCAATTCTTAAAAAAACCCCTGCTACGATATTTTCTGCTCCACCTGCCATATCCATCATTTCATCAAACGAAACAATACGAACATTCGGTACCTTCATATCAATTTTTTTATTTAATAATTTTGAAAGGGAAGTTGCAGCGTTTCCTGCACCAATATTCCCTATTTCCCTTAAAACGTCCAAGTGTAATGAACCAATTTTATCCGTAAATGCCATTATTTATCCTTCACTTCTTGTATATTTTTTTAATTCTTCTCGATCAAAAACTTTTTCTAAATTCACAAGTATAAGCAGCCTTTTGTCTAACTTTACGACACCGCTAATATAGTCCACTTCTGTTCCGCCCACCACTTCTGGTGCTGGTTCAAATGTTGCGGTATCTACATCGACTACATCATTTGCATTGTCTACAATAACTCCAACCTCTATATCAGCTAACGCAATAATAATAATACGCGTACGCTCAGTATATTCTTTTTCCTCTAAATCAAACCGTTTTCTTAAATCAATCAGTGGTGTTACAACACCGCGAAGATTGATAACGCCTTTAACAAAAGGAGCTATATTAGGAATTCGGGTAATATGCATAATTTTTTCAATCGAGCGCACTTGATTTACTGGGATTGCATATTCTTTTCCTTTTAATTCAAAAATAATTAATTTCACTTCCGTTGAAACAGATTCTACCATTCTCCTTCATTCCTCTCTATCAAGTTAGTTAACTGTCTAGCTCCATTGCACAGGATGTACTTATATGCAGGTAATGCTACAGGCTCGAAGGATGCGTGCCAATCGACTTTGTCACAGGACATGGGTACTTAGTCAACCAGCACCTAGCCCCTGTGAAAGATAGCCTCTTGTCTCTAAAAGTAAAGCTGTTTTCTCAAAGTTTGTTGTTTTTCACGTAATAAAATGGAAGAAGAAGTACTCAGCAGACTGAATACACGTAGACTCCTGTGGGAATGCGAGAAAGACGGACCCCACAGGAGCGTATGTGACGAGGAGGCTCGACGCTCGCCCACGGAAAACGAAGTGTATTCAGGCTGCGCGTTTAAAAGCAACAATCTATAGGAAAACAGCCAAAAGTAAAAGCACTTTTTAATACAAGAGAACATTTTTCTTCGGGGCTGTACAAGGCGCTTCCGCTTTTCTATTTCTAGCTCCAGCGCCTAGCCCCTGTGAAAGATAGCCTCTTGGCTCTAAAAGTAAAAAGCACTTTTTGAGCCAAGAGAACATTTTTCTTCGGGGCTGTACAAGGCGCTTCCGCTTTTCTATTTAATCAGTGCATTACAGTCGACAATTAAAGCAACTTGCCCGTCACCTAATATAGTAGCACCTGAGATAGCAAAGGCATTGGATAGATAGCCACCAAGTGATTTTAAGACAATCTCCTGCTGCCCAATAAACGAATCAACAACCAATCCTGCTAGCTTATCTCCTTTTCGAACAATGATGACTGAATAAAACTCATCTTCGTCTCTTGTTAAAGGAACTTCAAATATTTCCTTTAAAAATAATAGAGGCACTACTTTTCCACGAAAATCAATAACCGTTTGATTATGTGCCTGCAGAACATCTTTTTTATGAACAATAGCTGTTTCGATAATAGAAGATAACGGAATTGCATATTTTTCCTCTTGTATTTCTACTAACATGACAGAAATAATAGAAAGAGTTAGCGGCAATTGTATAGAAAACAATGAACCTTTTCCTTCTTGAGATTCTATTGTAATGCTTCCTCCGAGGGATTCTATTGTGCTCTTGACAACGTCTAATCCAACCCCTCGACCAGAGATATCAGATATTTTATCAGCTGTTGAAAAACCTGATGCTAAAATCAGTTCTGCAATTTGCGAGTCTGTTAAAATACTTGCTGTCTCTTGCGTAATCAACCCTTTATTTAACGCTCTCTCTAACACTTTCTTTTTATTAATGCCTGCTCCATCATCCTCAAGCTCAATAAAAACATGGTTACCGCTATGGTATGCTCTTAATACAACGGTTCCTTCTTCTCTTTTATTATTCGCTCTTCGTTCTTCTGGTGTTTCAACCCCATGATCGATTGCGTTTCTAATTAAATGAACAAGGGGATCACCAATTTCGTCAATGACGGAACGATCCAATTCTGTTTCTGCACCAATTATTTCCAAGTTTATTTTTTTGTTTAAGTCTCTTGCTAGTTGACGAACCATACGTGGAAAACGATTAAAAACAGTTTCTACCGGAACCATTCTCATATTTAGAATAATGTTTTGCAAATCACCTGTTACTCTAGACATTCTTTCTACTGTTTCATGTAGTTCTTGGTCATTCAAATCTTGAGAAATTTGTTCTAATCTACCTCTATCAATCACTAATTCTTCAAAAAGATTCATTAAAATATCTAATCGTTCAATATTTACACGAATTGTTTTACTAGTTTGTTTCGCAACTGTTCCTGTTCCTTGCTTTACTTCTTCTTTTTCTGGCTCTGCTTGATTTACAATTGCATCGATTTCCTCTTTATCTTTAGACGCCTTTTCTTCTTGAATGCCTTTTGTTTCAGGTGCCGCAAGTTCATAGGTAGAAAAAGCTGATACTTCCACCTCTTCTACTTCCGATACATTCATAATTTTTGTTTTTATGATGTTTTCCTCTTCTTTAGAAATAAAGGTAACGATAAAGTGATAGTCAAATTTTTCTTCTTCTAATTCTTCTACAGGAGGATTGGACTTAATGACTTCACCTAAAGTCTCAAGTACTCCAAAAATCATATATACTCTTGCTGCCTTCAGCACACAGTCCTGTTTTAAACGGATATTGATTTCATATGTATAAAACCCTTGTTCAGAAGATTGTTGTAAAATGGTTAATTCAAATTCATCATAGTTTGAAGTCGGTTGTTTTTTTTCTGCAACAGCAACAGCAACTTCTTCCTTCACCACATTTTGGGTTTCAATCATCCCGTTCTTTTCAATTGCAATTAATTTTGTTACAACTGCTTCCACATTCTTTTTGCCATCCCCACCACTGGCAATAGATTCTACCATTGCTTCTAAATCATCAACTGCTAAGAAGATAACATCTAATATTTCAGGCGAAAAAGTGATCTTTTGATTTCGTATAGCATCCAGAACATTTTCCATTTCATGGGTTAGACTTGCTAAGTCTTCATATCCCATTGTCGCAGACATCCCTTTTAACGTATGTGCAGAACGAAATATTTCATTGACAATTTGAATATTTCCCGGATTTTTTTCTAATTCTAGTAAATGTTCATTACAAGCCTGTAAATGTTCTTTGCTTTCCTCTATAAAAACCTCTAAATATTGATTCATTTCCAATTGCTTCACACCCCTTGGCGTTATACATATTTCATTATCGTTTTTGCAATGTTTTCTACATTTTGAACTTCATTAATACAGGTTGTTGCAATGGCTGCTTTTGGCATTCCAAAAACAATCGAAGTTTCTTCTGATTCAGCAATTGCTGTAATTTCACCAGCGTTTACTAATGCCAATAATCCATTTTTACCATCTGAACCCATTCCAGTCATAATTACCGCTATTTTTGGGTAATGATGTATTAAACTGACAGAGTGAAACAATACATCGACGGATGGACGATGACCATTAACTGGTTCAGATTGATCTAAATGAATGGCAATCTTCCCTCCAATTATTTTGACTTTTAAATGAAATCCTCCTGGAGCAATATAAGCAACACCCTTTTGAATTAGTTCTCCATTTTCTGCTTCTTTAACCGTTATAGTGCATAAAGAGTCTAATCGATTTGCAAGCGATTTTGTAAAATTCGGCGGCATATGCTGTACAATTAAAATCGCTGCATTAATATCCTTTGGCAGTTTTGTCAAAACATGCTGAAGTGCTTTGGGCCCACCAGTGGATGTACCTATTAACAGAAGTTTTTCTTCTTTTTTATTCAAATGGTTAGGCAAAATAGACTTTTGATTCATCTTATGTTCTTTACTTAGTTCTATTTTACTATATTCAGTTTGCGGAATAATAGTACTTTTTCCGTTTGCAGATATGTTTAATAACGTTTTAAGCTTTACACTACTTGCGGAGACTACTTTTTCTACTAATTCTTGTTTTACTTTATATAAATCTAGTGATATTGATCCAGAGGGCTTACCAATAAAATCAATTGCCCCCATTTGTATGGCACGGACTGTATCATCTGCTCCTTCTTTTGTTGTACTCGATAACATAATAACAGGAACTGGATTTTCTTCCATAATCCGCTTCAATGCACTCAATCCATCAAGCACTGGCATTTCTACATCCAATGTGACAACATCAGGTTGCAATTCTTTCATTTTTTGTATACCATCTTCGCCATTTCTTGCTGTGCCAACAACTGTAATACGAGAATCCTCAGAGAGAAAATCAGCAATAAGTTTACGCATAAATGCAGAATCATCCACTATTAAAACTTTTATTTTCTCCATGTAAACGCACTACCTTTCAAACAGAAACCTCTTTAATTTTGTCACAAAATGTGTTTTATTTTTTTGTGCAGGTTCTGAAAACTGTTGTTTACAATATCTATCGGTTAATTCGAACAAAGCTTTAGCAGCTGTTGATTTTTCATTAAAAATAATAAAGGGGATTTGTTTTCTAACTGCTTGCATAACTTGGTGGTCATCGGGAATTATTCCTAAACTTATTACATCTTTTCCTAAAAATTGTTTTAAAACGTTTTTTAGCTTTTGAAATGTTTCTCTTCCATCAAGCGAAGTGATTGTACGATTTACAACTAAATAAAAAGGAAGATCCTGATTATGAATATGGATAAACTTCATTGCTGCATATGCGTCTGTAATGGATGTTGGTTCCGGTGTAGTAACCACAATTACTTCATCTACAGATAGGATAAAAGATAAAGAATCATTGTTGATGCCTGCGCCCATATCAAATAGGACATAATCATATTGATTAAGAAAACTAGTAAAATCGTAAAAAAAGCGATCCATCTTCTGCTGTCCCATTTGGACAAAATTTGATAAACCTGATCCACCTGCTATATAATGAATTCCTTTTGGTCCTACCATTATCATTTCAGAAAAAGATACTTTATTTTCAAAATAATCCACAATCGTAAAATTTGATTGTGTTCCCATTAAAATATCAATATTCCCCATGCCTATATCCATATCAATTAACAATACCGAATATCCTTTTTTTATCAATGACAGGGAAAAATTAACAGAAACATTTGATTTACCAACTCCTCCCTTACCACTTACTACAGCAAGAGTTTTTTGATGATTAGCCCGATGAAAATTTTGAATTCTTTCTCGTAAAATTGCAGCTTGATCTGTCATTGTTAATCAACCCCAATTATTCTTTTTACAATATCCTTTGGGTTAGCTAAAAGCATGTCATCAGGAACATTTTGACCTGTTGTTAAATAGGCAACCCCCTTTTGATATTTAACAATCAAATTAATCATACTGCCATATGAGGATGTTTCATCCATTTTAGTGAAGATAAAATGATCAATATCAATCGTTGAAAATTGTTGATATATATCTTCCATATCCTCTTGTTTAGCTGTTAAAGACAATACTAACAATGTTTCCATCTCTCTCTTATAATCGACCACTTTTTTTAAATCTTCAACGTATTGTTGATTCCGAAAATTCCTTCCGGCTGTATCAATTAAAATTACATCACATGATTCTAGTTTTTTGGCTGCCAATTCAAAATCCTCTAAGCTATAGCAAACTTCTAATGGAACATTTAAAATATTGGCATATGTTTTTAATTGTTCAATGGCTGCAATCCGGTAAGTATCTGTCGTAATAAATCCAATTTTTTTTTGATGCTTTAACATAAAATTTGCAGCCATTTTAGCTAATGTTGTTGTCTTCCCTACTCCTGTAGGACCAACCACATTAATAAATTTTTTGGATAAAGATAATTCTCCAAATAAATTTGGAGAAATTTCATTATATAAATACTCTTCTGCCCAGCTTTTTACATCATGAATGGATTTGTCCGCACCTTCTAAATACCATCTTTCTACAATCTTTTTTGTTATCTTTGTTTGAAGCTGTTGATCCACATGTTGTTTTTCAAAACATGTAATTACTGTTTGCACAGGTAACGGCAAGGCCACTTGACTGATTGTATCTTTTTGTCTGATTTCTTGAACGGCATCATTTAACTGTTCTAGCTGCTTTACTACTTCGTTTGTTGAAAAATCCGCATCAGCAGAAAGCAAGTTTTTTTCTTTCCCAGCATTTTCATCTAATTTTTGTGGGAGTATGTTTATTTTTTTCTTTTTAACAGGTATTGTTTCTACATTCGCTCCAGGATCAATTGCCGCAAGTACTTCGATATTTCTTTTTTTGAAGAAACCTAAAAATCCACCTGTATGAATTACTTTCGAATGTAAGATAATTGCATCGTTTCCTAATTCAGCACGAACTTTTTTCATGGCTTCAGGCATGCTTTGCGCTGTATATTTTTTTATTTTCAATCAATATTCACCACCCCTACACTTTGTACTTCAACATTTGCTTCTAATTCGTTATACGATAATATAGGAACTTGCGGGAAGTAACGCTCTGTTAATTGTCTAACGTACATTCTCACAGCTGGGGAGCATAATACAATTGGTATTTGTTCCATTATCGATAACTGTTCTACTTGGGACGCTACACTTTCTAATACTAATTGAGACATGCTTGGGTCAATCGTTAAATAATTTCCATGCTCAGTTTGTTGAATATTATCTGCAATCAATTTCTCCACTTTTCCTGATAACGTAACCACTTTTAACGACTCACCATTTACCGAGTACTGATTTGTTATTTGACGGGCTAATGCCTGCCTAACATACTCTGCCAACAAATCCGTATCACTTGATACTTTTCCGAAATCGGCTAAAGTTTCAAAAATAATCGGCAAGTTGCGAATCGAAATATTTTCTTTTAATAATTTTGCTAATACTTTTTGAATATCTCCAATAGATAAAGGATTTGGTGTAACTTCTTCTACTAAAATAGGATACGTTTCTTTTAAATGATCGACTAATTGTTTTGTTTCTTGTCTTCCTAATAATTCATGTGCATTTGCTTTTATCACTTCAGTAATATGAGTCGAAACAACGGATGGAGGATCCACGACCGTATAACCAAAGATTTCTGCTTGTTCTTTTGTATTTTCCGTAATCCATTTAGCTGGCAACCCAAAAGACGGCTCTACTGTATCTATTCCTTCAATAGAATCATCTTCCATTCCAGGACTCATCGCTAAATAATGATCCAACAGCAACTCGCCTCTTGCCATTTCATTTCCTTTCATTTTCAAGCGATATTCATTTGGTTGAAGTTGAATATTGTCCCTTATTCTTACAACTGGAATAACGAGGCCTAATTCTATTGCCAACTGTCTTCTAATCATTACAACACGATCTAATAAATCTCCACCTTGGTTAGCATCAGCAAGTGGAATTAATCCGTATCCAAATTCAAATTCGATAGGATCTACATTTAAAAGCGTAACAACACTTTCAGGACTTTTTAATTCATCCGTTTGTAATTCTTCTTCCATATCTTTCATTTGCTCCATATCTTGTTTTGGTACTTTCGATAAAGTAAATCCACCAAAAACAAGGAGGCCGGCAATCGGAATCGTTAATATATCATCAATTGGTGTAACTAAACCTAAAAGAAAAATCGTCCCTGCTGCAATATACAGCATTTTTGGATAGGCTAATAGCTGCTTTGTTATATCTGCCCCTAAATTTCCATCGGATGCTGCCCTTGTTACGATAATACCAGTTGCAGTAGATATAAGAAGAGCTGGTATTTGACTGACAATACCATCCCCGACGGACATCAACGAAAAATTATTTGCTGCATCGCCAATGGACATACCTAACTGAGTCATGCCAATAATGATACCGAAAATTAAATTAATTAATACAATAATAATTCCAGCAATCGCATCGCCCTTTACAAACTTGCTTGCTCCGTCCATTGAACCGTAGAAATCAGCTTCTCTGCTTACTTTTTCACGGCGGGCTTTCGCTTCGTGTTCTGAAATGATTCCAGCGTTTAAATCTGCATCAATACTCATCTGCTTTCCAGGCATTGCATCTAATGTAAACCTTGCTGCAACTTCGGATACACGCTCTGATCCTTTTGTAATAACAATAAATTGAATAATTACTAAAATAAAAAAGACGACTAAACCTACTACAATATTTCCACCAACCACAAATGTCCCAAAAGTGTGGACAACGCCACCTGCGTCGCCAGTCGATAAAATCGATCTAGTAGTAGATACATTTAAACCTAGGCGAAATAAGGTCATTAATAATAATATGGATGGAAAAATAGAAAATTCTAATGGCTCACGCATACTCATTGTTAATAAAAGGATTAATAATGCCAAGGTAATATTTATTAATATGAAAAAGCTTAACATCCATGTTGGAAAAGGAATAATCAGCATGGCAATAATTAAAATTACACTAAATAATACGGTAAGATCTCTACCAGACATATGTTTCGCTCCTTACTAAATCAAAACATTTAAATCAAATTTTTTGTTAATACTATCTACTTCTCATCTCAAACAAATAACAACAAAAATCATGATTTAATGTAACTTTTCGTTTCTTGTCCGATAGACAAAAGCAAGAATTTCAGCCACAGCTTTAAAAAATTCTTCGGGCACTACATCGCCTACCTCTATTTCACTATATAAAGCTCTTGCAAGCGGTCGATTTTCAACCATCACTACATCATTTTCTTTTGCTATAAATTTTATTTTTTGAGCGACAAAGTCAATCCCTTTTGCTACTACATAGGGAGCATCGTATTTATCTTCTTCATATTTTAATGCGATAGCATAATGTGTAGGATTGGTAATCACAACATCTGCATTTGGAACATCCTGCATCATTCGACGCATAGCCATTTCTCTTTGCCGCTGCTTGATTTTGGATTTAATGAGAGGGTCCCCCTCAATATTTTTGTGCTCATCTTTAATATCTTGTTTTGACATTTTAATATTTTTTTCAAAATCATATCGCTGGTATAAATAATCAAGCAACGATAATAATAACAATGCACCAGATCCATATAGACCCATTTGAATCGTTAGTTGAGCTAATGTTATTAAGGAAGTATAGACAGATTTATATGATAAGACCAACAGCTCACTAAACTGTAACCATAAAATAGAAAAGGTTACAACTCCAATAACGCTTATCTTAAGTATAGATTTTAACAGCTCTATAATAGAACGTAAGGAAAAAATACGCTTAAATCCAGATATTGGATTAATTTTTTCTAATTTAAACTGAATCGCTTCTGTTGAAAATAACACACCGACTTGCATATAATTGGCAATTAAACCTGCCACGATGGCCGCTATTAATATCGGGCTTACTATGAAAGCTATTTCTTTCAAAATCTGCAAAAAAATATGCTGTAAATTTTGCTCTGTCAGATCCAATAACATAAACTCTTGAAAGGAATGCTTCATTATTGCAATAAATCCTTTGAGCATATAGCTGCCTGTAAAATGAAGAACTGCAAACACCACAAGCAGTACAATAGCTGTGTTAACATCCTGACTTTTTGCAACCTGTCCTTTTTTTCGTGTGTCCTGCCTTTTTTTCGGAGTTGCTTTTTCTGTTTTTTCTCCAGCAAAATACTGTAAGTTTAAGGATAAATATTTCATCTTACGAACCACCTATTATGTTCATCATTTCCCTCATGACTGTCAGCATGGTGGAAAACAACTTAGAAACTGAAGCCATTAATACACCCATAACAATCATCATAATAATCAATCCAGCAATGATTTTAACCGGTACACCAACAACAAATATATTTAATTGTGGAACTGTTCTAGCAACTATTCCTAATCCAATGTCCACTAAAAAAATACTCGCTACAACAGGGATGGACATCTGAAATGCGATGGTAAACATAAGTGCGAATGATTTTATGATAAAAGCAATTAAATTTTCATCGCCAAATGCTATCCATACCTGGTTAAGGGGTATAAATTGATAGCTGTAAAACACGCCATCCAACAACAAATGATGACCATTAACAGATAATAAAAAAAATAAGGCGATCGTATATAAATATTGACCAGTAAGAGGGCTTTGAGCACCTGTTTGCGGGTCGATTACATTAGCAATCGCAAAACCCATTTGAAAATCAATTAATCCTCCAGCAGTCTGGACAGCGGAAAATAACATATACGCTAAAAATCCGATCAATAAACCGATAAGCGCTTCCTTTATAATAAGCAAATAGTATATACCATCAATCGAAATGGACGGTGGATCCATATTAATAAACATAATAATAGAAAGAAAAAAACCTAAACCTATTTTATGAGATGAAGGAATGGTCCGATAAGAAAATAAAGGAAGCATAAGAAAAAAAGATGTTACACGTACAAATATTAATAAATATGCCGGAAATTTTGGTAAAAATTCAATCATTATATTAACCAATAAACCTTGTTAGATTAGAAAAGATATTTGCTGTATAGGAAAGCATATGACTAAGCATCCATGAGCCAAAAAAAATCAGCCCTAAAAGTACGGCTACTATTTTAGGTACAAATGCCAACGTTTGTTCTTGGATTTGAGTCGTCGCCTGAAAAATACTAACCACTAATCCGACTACTAAAGCAATGATTAGTAATGGTCCACTAACAACCATAACGGTTAGTATCCCGTTTTCTGCTATTGAAATTACCATTTCGGAAGACATGTTTTTTCACCTACTTAAAAGCTTTCTAATAAAGATTTAACAACTAAATACCATCCATCAACGAGGACAAATAATAATATTTTAAATGGCAAAGAAATCATAACGGGAGGAAGCATCATCATCCCCATTGACATTAAAATACTCGCTACCACCATGTCTATTACTAAAAAAGGGATAAAGATCATAAATCCGATTTGGAACGCCGTTTTTAACTCACTAATAGCAAAAGCAGGAATCAATGTTGTCAGAGGGATATCCTGAACTGACTTAGGTTCTTCTGCATTTGAATATTTAAGAAAAAGTTCCAAATCTTTTTGCCTTGTATGTTTGCTCATAAACTCCTTAAATGGAATGGCTGCATGATCATACGCTTGTTCTAACGTTATTTTTTCATTAAATAACGGAGTCAACGCTTTCTCATTCACTTCTTGAAAGGTAGGTGCCATGATAAAAAAAGTTAAAAACAAGGATAATCCGATAATTACTTGGTTAGGTGGCATTTGTTGTGTTGCAAGCGCTGTTCTGACAAAGGAAAGAACAATAACAATTCTAGTAAAACAAGTCATTAATATTAAGATGCTTGGTGCTAAAGAAAGGACGGTCAACAATAATAACAGCTGTACCGAAGTGGAAACATTTTCAGGAGAACTGTTATTAAAAAACTGTATAAACTCATTCATTTTTTTCTGGCCCTTTCTTATCTATTTCTTTTAACATTTCTTTGCGTCCTATTGATATTTCTTGTAATTGCTTTTTTAAATGCACGGCAAATGAATCCTGCTTTTTTTCTTTCGCAGGCTGCATTTTTACAGCATGCATTACCTTTGTCACAATATCGCTTGGCTGTGTTAACTGATCCATTTTACGATTATACGATTCTACTATTTCCTTATATTCGGATTCGTCTTCAATCTCTTTAATTAATTGTATACTTTCTCCAACTCCGACAATTAACAACCTTTTCCCAATTTTTACAATTTGAATCGATCGATTAGCTCCTAACGTTGTACCGCCTATATTCTCTATTAATTGTGAACTTTTATACACATGATTTCGTTTATTAATAAACTTCAAAATACTATATATAAGTGCAATAACAAATACCGTAGCGACAATCATTTTTACAAAATCAAAAAAAGTTAATCCTACACCGGTTGATACCTTGTTTATTTCCTCTTTTTTGTCAGGCTGCTCCGGCTTGTTCTTTGTATCATTTTTTGACTTTTCGAACATACTATGAACACTGTTATCAAGTTGCTCTGCATAGGCTTGATGACCCAAGCCTAGCAGAGCAATGATAAATAGTGAACTTGTTAAAAAAAACTTTAATTTATTCACTAATGGCACCCTCTAATTTATGAAATTAACCTAATGTTTTACCGATGGCTTCTAATACTCGATCTGCTTGAAACGGTTTTACGATAAAATCCTTTGCCCCTGCTTGGATAGCATCAATAACCATCGCTTGCTGTCCCATCGCAGAACACATGATAACCTTAGCGTTTGGATTAATTTTTTTAATCTCTTTTAATGCTGTGATGCCATCCATTTCAGGCATCGTAATATCCATCGTTACTAAATCAGGTTGACTTTCCTTATATTTCTCGATTGCTTGTGCCCCATCTGCTGCTTCTCCAACTACTTCATAGCCGTTTTTTGATAAAATGTCTTTAATCATCATTCTCATAAATGCTGCGTCATCTACTATTAAAATCTTTTGTGCCATTAATCTCTACCCCCATATAATGATATTATTTTAACTTATTTAATCGATCGCTTTGACTGACAATATCGGTTACTCTTACACCGAAGTTTTCGTCAATAACAACCACTTCTCCTTGGGCAACAAGTCGATTATTAACAAGAATATCGACTGGCTCTCCTGCGAGTTTATCAAGTTCAATAATAGAACCTGATGAAAGCTCTAAAATTTCTTTCACTGAACGTTTTGTTCTACCCAATTCAACCGTCACTTGCAATGGAATATCCAACAACATATTTAAATTTTTTGTTTCTGGTTCTGTTGGAGTAAATGGTTCAAAATTAGAAAATACAGCTGGCTGCACATTCGCTTGTTGGCTGCCAAAAGAAGAATTTGAGCCAAAATGCTGCGGTTGAGCCTGTTGATTCGATTCATCTTTATGATTACTTTCCCGATAATTAGCATCCATCATTGGTTGCTGGTTCGGTACTATTGGCTCATTACCAGAATTATAGTCTACTTCAGGCGTGTTGAACACTTCTTCTGAACTATTATTTGCATTTATTAATCCATCTACTAAACTCTTAGCAAATGGCAATTGCAATAATTGCATTATTTTACTGTCAATTAAGGTTCCAATCTTTAATCTAAAGGATACTTTTACAAAGATATCGTCACTCGGTATTCTATCTGTTCCTTCTCCATGCATTAAATCAAGAAGATCAATGGACGGCGGTGAAATATCTACCTTTTTGCTAAAAATAGTGGACATAGAGGTAGCAGCAGAACCCATCATTTGGTTCATCGCTTCCTGTACAGCACTAAGTTGGATTTCATCCATCATTTCAGAAGCATTAGACCCATCTCCACCTAACATTAAATCCGCAATGATGCTGGCATCCGATTGTTTTATCACTAATAAATTCATACCGGAAAACCCTTCTGTGTAATTGACACGAATTGCAACGTATGGATTTGGAAATTCATCAGGAAGCCTATCTCTAATCACGACCCCAACATTTGGTGTCGTGATGTCCACTTTCTGATTTAATAAAGTCGACAGTGCTGTTGCAGAACTTCCAAATGAAATATTTCCAATTTCTCCTAATGCGTCTTGTTCGATAGAAGATAAATAATCTTCCACCGTTAACTCTTCTTGTGGTTCAGAAGGATTATCACCTCTTAACAATGCATCAATTTCATCTTGTGAAAGCATATCTTTACTTACCATCCTCATTCCCCCTTTCTAAAGTCCCTAATATTTGGACAGCAACTTTTTTATTTACTTTTCCAGGCTGACCGATAAATTTAGGAATATCACCAACTTTAATTAGCAAGGGCTGATCGATCGATTGATTCATTTCAATCACATCACCAATATCTAACATTAAAAAATCTTGAATAGAAATATCCGATGTACCTAGTTCAGCTACTACTGGAACAATAGACTGTTCAATGTTTTTCTCTATCTGACGGGTTATTCCCGGCTCTGGTTCTTTTTTTTCTGTCTGCATCCAGTAATGACCTGACAGCTTTGGTAATATCGGTTCTAACACTACATGTGGTATACATAAATTAATCATACCACTTATATCACCGATTGTAGTATTTAATGAAATAACAACGACTGTTTCATTTGGTGAAACCATTTGTAAAAATTGCGGATTCACTTCAAATTCTGATAATGCCGCTTCGATTTCCACCAATTCTTCCCATGCTTCTCGCAAGTGGTCAAATGCATTTTCAAATGTATTGGACATGATTTTTGATTCTATTTCGGTTAAATTTTCGACTTTATTAATACTCGTTCCCCTGCCGCCCATCATTCGATCCATCATGGCATAGGCAATATTAGGATTCACTTCCATTAATATTCTTCCATCAAGTGGAGGTACTTCAAAAACGTTTAAAATCGTCATTTTCGGAATAGACCGTATAAATTCCTCATATGGAATTTGATCTGCAGAAGTAACTGAAATTTGGACATATGTTCTTAATTGCGCCGAAAAGAAAGTAGTCAATAACCGCGCAAAATTCTCATGAATACGTGTTAAGCTTCGTATTTGATCTTTCGAAAATCGTAAGGCGCGTTTAAAGTCATAAACTTTCACCTTTTTTTCTAACTGTTCTTTTTTTAATTCATCTGCATCCATTTCTCCTGAAGATAATGCAGATAATAGTGCATCTATTTCATTTTGGGACAAAACATCTCCTGACAATAAAACCTCACCTCCGTCATCGTTATCCCATTATATTTTATTGAAGGAGAGAATTGGTAATATATACTTGAACGATTTTCCCTTCTTGCATCAGTCCATTTATTTTATCTTTTAAATCATTCTCTAAATCTATTTGCCCCTTTTTCCCTTTTAACTGATCATTCGTTTTTTCTGAAAGCTCTTGAATGATAATATTTTGCACTTGAAAATTTCTTTTTTCTAACTCTTCTTTTGCTTTTTTACTATCTGTTTGAATTTTAAACGATATTTTAATAAAATTATCACTTGCTAAATTGGTGGTGATTTCAGGAACATCTACCGACGCCTCAATCACTTCATCAATTGTTGGTTCCTTCTTCTTTTGATCTCCAGCAAATTTTGTTAAATAGATAAATGCACCTGTCCCAACGATTGCGATAGCAAGGAGCAAAACGAGCATGATCATTACAACTTTATTATTCTTCATTACAGTTCTCTCCTATATTCGGTAATCCGAAAAGGTTAACAGTTTGATAATAATCTTTTACTAATTCCACTATTTGTTGTTCACTTTCTTTTACAACGTATTTATTTCCATTCGCTAATGTAATAGTAGTATCTGGAAACGATTCAATTGATTCAATAAACAGGGCGTTTAGTTTAAATTTTTTTCCATTTAATCGAGTTACACTTATCACTGTTATGTATTCAGAAACTAAAGTTTTGAGTTACCTTAGTCTCTGATCCTCCTTCTATTATCGTTTCAAGTTAACTAGTTCTTGCAAGATTTCATCAGATGTTGTAATTATTTTTGTATTGGACTGGAAACCTCTTTGTGCAACAATCATGTCGGTAAATTCATCTGAAAGTTCTACATTTGACATTTCTAAAAATCCGCTGTTAATGGATCCTGTTCCATCTTGTCCAGAAGTTACTAATCCTCGATTAACAGCAGGATCTCCAGAAAGAGCTCCTGAGTTATTGGAAGCTTGGAACGTATTTGCTCCTGCTTTTGTTAAACCTTCTGGATTCGCAGGTTTTGCAAGCAGAATTTGACCAGCTTCTTGCGTATTCCCACCAGCATCGATATATGTAATTAAACCATTTGCACCAATGCTGAAACTTTGGGCAGTACTAGGAATTTTTGTTCCACCAACTACATTATTATTTCTATAGTTAGGAGTACCATCAGCATTTTCACTCAAAATACCATTTTCAACCTGCAATAACATTCCATTTGTACTAACAATATTTCTATCTGCATCTAAATAAAAATTTCCTGTTCTTGTATAATTATCAGTTGTATCTCCAGGAGCTTGCAAAACAAAATAGCCATCACCCGAAACAGCCAAATCAAGTGTTCTTCCAGTTGTTTGCATACTACCTTGAGTATGTAAAGTATCAATCGAAGCCATTTGAGCACCTAATCCAATTTGTTTCGCATTAATACCACCAGTAGTTGTACCGTCTGGTGCTGTTGCACCTGCTGAGGTTTGACTGATTAGGTCGCTAAAAGTCGTTCTTCCTTTCTTAAATCCATAAGTATTTACATTGGAAATATTGTTACCAATCACATCAAGTTTTGTTTGAAAGTTTTTCATCCCACTAATTCCAGAATATAATGAACGTAACATTTATTTTTTCTCCTTTCAGATTAGCTGCTTCTATCACTCCACAGCTCTCGGCCCCCTTTTAGGTCCAGCCATATTTTTAATTCAGTACAATCGTGCCATTAATATTGGTGAATATTTGTTGTGATGCTTCTTCCCGATCCATTGCGGTAATTACGGTATTGTTTTTTGCACTTACTATCAGTGCTGCATTATTTAGTAAAACAAGTGATTCTTTGACACCCATTTGTTTTGCTTGTTTTACTTTTGCTTCTATTTGTTCCCATTTCGTTTCATCTATCACAATCCCTCTTTGTTGTAAGCGTTGATTTGCATGCTTGCTGATGTTCA
This sequence comes from Niallia sp. 01092, assembly GCF_052318935.1. Lineage (NCBI taxonomy): Bacteria > Bacillati > Bacillota > Bacilli > Caryophanales > Bacillaceae > Niallia > Niallia sp. 01092. The sequence goes on from NZ_JBQRKO010000009.1 coordinate 66,105, forward strand.
GCTTATCAACCGAGCTGATTGACTGCTGCAAATGGGCTGAAAAGGATGCTGAATGATTGCCTTTTGCTTTAATCGCATTTATGCCATTAGCGATGACTGCTTGTGATTTATAGGTAGGATAAATTTGTTTATCCATAAAAATCACTTCCTATTCAATTTTTATCATTTTATTAGAAGTGATTTGACTGTTAGTATCATCGTTTAAGGTAAAATAAATCACACCATTTTTTAAGGAAACAGACTTCACTTCATTGCTTTGTTCGTTTTTGTTATCATCCAAATAAGTCACCATTTTACCAATCATCTGGCTTGCTTCTACAAGATTATTATCATTATCATTCATACTAGAGATATTTTCAGATGAAAGTTTCGAGCCATCTTCTAACGTAAATTCTGCTGTATTATCTTTATAGGATACTGATATCACCTTGCCTGCTCCAGAAGTGGTTACTTCATTCCCTGAATCATCTGTTTCTGCTTTATGCCAATTTACTTCTTTGCCGACAAATTGACTATACGAAATAAGATTGGACTGCTTTTGAAGATTAATAAAATTATTCATCGTTGTATTCATATTGGTCATTTGTTCCAAAGATGAAAAAGTAGCCATTTGCGCAATAAAATCTTTGTCTTCCATTGGATTAGCTGGATCTTGATGCTGCAATTGCGTTATTAATATTTTTAAAAAGTCATCTTTCCCTAAGTTTGAATTACCAGTTTTAGCAGTGTTTTTCTGATAATTCGATAGATACAAAGAAGAATCAATCGTATTAGCCATCTTTTCACTTCCTATTTTAACTCTCTATATTCAGAAGTTCTTCTAAAAAAGATTTCTTCTGTTTATTTTGTTCTTGATGTGATGATTGCTCTTGTTTTTGCTGTTGCTGCTGTTGTTGATGTGATTGCTGGTCTCGATTCATTTTTTCCTGTTGTCCAGGTGGAGTGTATGCAATTTCCACTTTATCAATAACTAAATTTTGCAAACTTAATCCATGCTTCAGACTTGTTAGGTGAGAGTCTAGCACTTCTTTTGCTTCCGGTGTAGCTGTTAAAATTTTTGCTAGTATTGTGCCTTCTTTTTGATATACTTCAATTTTAATAGATCCTAAATGTTCAGGAGCTAGTCTTAATGTAAACTTTTGACTGTCACCATTTCTTATATAGGACGCATTTGAAAAAATCTTATTTAACTGCTCTTCCAATTGATTAGATGAAACGGGGTTGCCGTTTGCATTTAAAATTTGTAAAGGCTGCTGCTTTGTTGGATAAGACGTTTGCAATTGTCCAATTGAAATAGATGTTTTTGTATCTGCTTCGATTTTTTCTGCATTGGGTTCAAGATGAATCGTAGATGCAGATATTGTCGATTCTTGTTTCTTTAATGACTCTACCATTAATGGGTTGATCATTTTTGGATACATCACAATTGGTTTTTCTGCTGTTTTATTTGTTGTATTTAGTTTCTCGATAATGCTGGAAGCGAGTGATTGTATTTTCATGATAGGACTAGATGAATCTGTTCCTTTTTCAAAAAAACCATCCTTGTTATTCACTTGGCTAGTTACGTGCTTCATTTGTTTATCAGCAGGAAGTAGAACCGGCTGAATATAAGATGGATATCCTATATTAGCCAAGCCTAAATTTCTTGTCTCATTGTTGCTGTTTCCGTTAATTAGCGCTTGTGGGATTTGTTGCATTTTTTCTATACTTTCGGGTTGTGTGATGCTTAATTCCTCGTTTCCAGGTTGTTGAATCTGGACTTCTTCCATCACACTTTTTATATATTCAATCAACTTAGTAACAGTCATTGAATTAAGTAAATTTTGAGACTTCTCCTCGGCATTTACTTGTTGTTTACTGCTTAATTCTGTTTTATCCGGTTGCTTTGAAATTTCTACTATACCGTTTTTCAGCATATATTCCATTAACCCAGCAATGGTCAATGAATCAAACAGATTTTTTTGTTTTTCTTCTGTATTTACTGGTTGTTTACTACTAAATTCGATTTTTTCTGTTTGTTGCATTGGAATTTCTTCTGCACCATTTTTCAGCATATAGTTCACTAGCTCAGCAATGGTCAATGAATCTAATAGATTATTTTGTTTTTCCTCAGTGCTTTCTCTATGTAAGTTTTTTATGTCAACAATTGCTGATTCCTTTATCACATCATTCATTCCAGTTAGTTTAAGATCATCACTTACTAAACTTGATGATTGTAAAGGTTGGACATCCTTTTGAACCATATTCTTTTCTATGTTGTCAAAACCAGAATTTAGAGGATTCCTATTAATAGTCCATTTTTTTTCTGTAATGCTGCTGTTTGATATCTTCTCTTGCTCAGCCATACTTGTCTGATTTATTAAATTCTCAACTAAATTCGTTAATGCTTCGACTATTTCTGAAATTTCATCTTCCTTATTTAAAGTAGAAGTTTCTTTTTCAGCCATTTGCAAGATTTTTATCGTGTTCACCAATTCAGGGAAGTCTGTATCCGTAAACATATCCTCACTTGTTTGTTCAAAATGAAAAGTGCTTAAAAATTGATAAAGCTTCTGCTCTACTTCGGTATATACATTTTCTAGCAGTTGATTTAACTGTGTGGCTGATTGATCCATTCCTTTTGATTCAGAATCGTCATTCACATTAGTTAACAAATGTTGTATTATATCTTCATCTTGCTGGATATCGCTTTCTTTTTGATTAACAGATAAATTTGCATCAATTAATAAGCTATTTTCACTTGTTAACACTTGCAATAACGCATGTAAACTAGCTTTCTTTTCTTCATCTGCATGTAAAATATCGTTGCTTTCGGTTAATTCTGGTCCTTTTGTTTGATTCAATGTGTTAAGCAGCAACTGAAACTTGTTACTATTAACTGATGATTGTCCAAAAACAACGCCAGAATTATTTGGCGATAACACTTTATAGTCGAGGCCAAGTTGCACCTTTTCACCTCCTTTCACATAACAGGATTTTTTTAACCAATGATCTAATTATTTAAATTTGCCTCTGTAGTTGATCCATTGTTTGCTTCTGTATTATTTTGAGCACTTGTTTTTGATAAAAGTTCTGTATATTGAGATGCTTTTTGTGGATCCATTTTCTCTAAAATTGGTGCAAGCGTTGCAGGTTTAAGTGCTGCTAATATTTTCAACCCTTCCTGCTCATTCATCTTAGCAAGAATAGCTGCTGAACTTTTTGCTGACATTGTTTCATATGTTTTGACAATTTCATTAAATGCTTGTTCTGTTTGTTCCTGATCCTTTTGCAGTGCTTCCATCTTATTTTGCAATTTTTCTTTATCCAACTGCAGCGTTCCTACTTGCTTCATCTTGTTATCTAACTCAGATTGAAGCTTAGAGATTTCTTTATTTTGATCAGATAGCTTGTTTTCCAATTCGTGAATTTTTTTACTCTGATCGATTGCCTTTTCTTCACTTGACGCTTTTTCTGAACTTAAAAAAGGAAGATTATTTGCCAGCTCTTTTCCTTTTTCCAAAACGTCTGCTCCCGAATAAATCATTAATAATAATAAAACAACGATGGCAAACACTGTCGGAATAACAAATACTAATAAAAACCGTTGAAAAAAATTAAATGTTTTCTTTTTTTCTTCTACTAAATTCTCCATTTAGCCACCTAACTTTCCTGGCTGCATATATTGTTGCAAAGAAATATCATCCATTTGTTTTGCTTCTAACGCTTTTGCAAATTGATTAAATTCCCTAACATCCTTCTCTTTCATTTTGGAAAACTTTTTCACTTCTATATTTTTTTCCATTAGTTTTTCTTGGTAGAAATTCATTGAGTTTCTAGCATTTACAACCATTTTTTGACTATGATCAATCAGTTTAACTAAATTAACAACAAATTGCTGATGATGCCTTATTTCTTGTACAGAAAGTCCGTTTTTAAGCTTTGTTGCTTGGTATTCTTCAAGATTTTCTTTTTTCTTTAACAGTTCATAAAGCTTTTCGGCAGCATCCTCAAATCGTTTAACTGCTTGATTATAAGTAGCACGAACCTCGTCTTTTTCTCGTTCTTTCATCGTTAAAATTTTTTCAAATTTAAATGTATAGCTCATAACATTAATCCCCTGCTCCTACTAATGATAATAACAAGTGAAACGTTTCCTCCATTGAGACTTTTTCATCTGTAGTTTGCTTAATATAAGATAAAATAGTGGGATATAATTTAATAGCTGTGTCAATTTCTTTAGAAGATCCCTTTTTGTATGCACCAATATTGATTAAGTCTTCCGAATTCATGTACGTGCTTAATAAATCCCTTAATCTTTCTGCTGCACGAATATGTTCTTTTGAAACAATATGATTCATTACCCTGCTGATGCTTTTCAGTACATTTACAGCAGGATATTGGCCTTTATTTGCTAACTCCCTATCCATTACAATGTGACCGTCTAATATCCCTCGAACTGTATCTGCAATCGGTTCATTCATGTCATCTCCATCTACAAGAACGGTATAAAATGCGGTAATGCTTCCCTTTTCATTTGTCCCCGTGCGTTCTAATAGCTTTGGCAGTATCGCAAATACGGAGGGAGTATATCCTTTTGTTGTCGGGGGTTCACCAACTGCTAGTCCTACTTCCCGCTGTGCCATCGCAACCCGTGTAACAGAATCCATCATCAACATTACGTTCAAGCCTTTATCTCGAAAATATTCTGCTATTGCGGTAGCTGTATAAGCACCTTTAATTCTCATTAAGGCCGGTTGATCAGAAGTTGCTACTACGACAATGGACCTTTTTAACCCTTCTGGACCTAAATCACGTTCAATAAATTCCCGAACTTCTCTACCTCGTTCCCCTATTAGGGCTATTACATTAAGATCAGCTTTTGTATTTCTTGCTATCATACCGAGCAATGTGCTTTTTCCGACACCACTTCCCGCAAAAATACCTAAACGCTGTCCTGTACCCACAGTAAGCAATCCATCTATTAAACGAATTCCTACTTCCATAGGATTAGAAATAGGCGGTCTTTTTAACGGATTCGGAGGTTCTTGATCTATTGGTACTTGCTTTAGTCCATTGGGAAGAGCAGAGCCATCTAATGGATTTCCTAATGAATCGACAACCGTACCGACTAGTCCAGCCCCTACCTTTATTTGTAATGGTTCAGATGTCCCTTCTACGAAGCATCCCGGAGAAATATCATGAAGGGTTGTATAAGGCATTAACATAATATTTTCTTCTTTGAAGCCAACAACTTCTGCTTTAATTACCCGTTTGTTTTTTGTACCAATATGAATAAGACATACATCCCCTATTGAACTTTCTGGCCCTTGTGATTCAATCATTAAACCAACTACTTTTTTTACTCTTCCATATCGTTTTAAAGAATCGATTGTATCAATTTCGGAAAGAAGTTCTTCCGCTTTCATTCCTTATTCACTCTCCAATATATCAAGCAGTTTTTGTTTAATTAGCTGTAACTGTGTATCGATATTGGCGTCAATTCTTCCATTTGCGGTTTCTATCATACAGCCATTTTCTGATACATTTTCATTTGGAAAAACAAAAAGATTAGGCTGTATGGGAAATATGTTTAACAACTCTTCCTTTTCAGATAAGATATATTCAAACTGACTTGGATGAACATGTAATTGAATTTCTTTTTGTGCTTGTGTCTCTTGCAACACTTTTTTCACTAGATGTAAAAAATACTCATTGTCCGTTGAAATACTTTCGTTAATTATTTTTTCGGCAACTTTTATTCCAAGCTGCAAAATCGTTTTTTCAGCAGACTGCATATAGGATTGATAATCATTTTTCGAAGCCTCTACTACGTCTTGCGCACTTTGAATATGTTGACGAAATTCATCATACCCTATATTTCTGCCCTCTTCTAATCCCGCGTTATATCCTATTGTTTTCGCTTCTTCTATAAGTAGTTTTTTCTCTGTATCCCAGTTTTGTTTTTCAAAAACAAACTGTTCTTTTTGTTTGTCTATTTGTTCCTTTGCCTTTTGAAGAATTAAATTGGCTTCCTGAGCTGCTTCTTCTAACATTTTTTGATGTCCAGGATGTAATTCATTCTCTGCATTTTCAAGCGAATGAAGATATTTTATTGAAATAATCTTTTCATTGGATGAATGTTGGCCTGCCCATTTTGACTTAATTAATCTAGACAATAATATCATCTCCTCCGCCACGTGCGACTACAATTTCACCGGCATCCTCTAGGCGACGAATAATTGCTACAATCCTTGATTGTGCTTCTTCTACATCTTTTAGTCTTACTGGACCCATAAATTCCATTTCATCTTTAAAAGATTCCACCATTCTTGTTGACATATTGCTATAAACAATTTCTTTTACTTCATCACCAGAAACCTTTAATGCAAGCATAAGATCTTCATTTTCACAATCTCGAATAATTCGTTGAATGGCTCGGTTATCTAATGTCACAATATCCTCAAATACGAACATTCTCTTCTTAATTTCTTCTGCTAATTCTGGATCTTGGATTTCTAAGGCATCTAGTATTGTCCGTTCTGTTGCTCTGTCTACGCCATTTAATACCTCTACAACCGCTTCAATGCCACCCGTTTGTGTATAGTCTTGCGTAACTGTACTTGATAATTTTCTTTCTAATACTTGTTCCACTTCGTTAATTATTTCCGGAGATGTACTATCCATTACTGCTATTCTTTTTGCAATATCTGCTTGCATTTCTTGCGGTAGTTCTGACAGTATTTGCCCTGCTTGTGTTGGATCTAAATACGATAATATTAACGAGATCGTTTGTGGATGCTCATTTTGAATAAAATTTAATATTTGGCTAGGATCCGCTTTTCTTGCAAAATCAAAAGGTCTTACTTGTAAGGAGGATGTTAATCGATTTAAAATAACCGACGCTTGTTCTGTTCCAAGCGCTTTTTCCAGCACTGTTTTCGCATAGCCTATCCCGCCTTGTGAAATATAATCTTGCGCAAGGGCTATATTGTGAAACTCTTCTAAAACTTCCTCTTTTGAAGTGCTTTCCACTTTTTTAACCCCAGATATTTCTAATGACAGTTTTTCTATTTCTTCTTCACTTAAATGTTTATATACGGAAGCAGCAACGTCTGGACCTAACGATATAAGAAGAATCGCTGCTTTTTGCTTCCCTGTTAGTTCACTTGCATCTCGTCTTGCCATTTATTGACTCTCCTTAGTCTTCTGTTATCCATGTTCGAAGAAGTTTGGCAAAGTCTTCTGGTTTTTCTTTTGCCATTTTTTCTAATTGTTTTCTTCTAACCGCTCCGTCTGACTCTTTTTCTTCATTTACATCAGGAATGGAAACGGGCTGAATAATTTCTTCTATTTCTTCAGATACTGCTTTATTTTTACGATTTCTTAGCATGAAGAAAATTAATAGCGCAATGATGGCTAACAATCCTCCCCCAATTGCATAAATCCACCAAGGGATTCCTGCTGCAGGGGGTGTGGTAGCTACTGCTTTCCCATTAAATTCCTGTACAGATACAGCGATTTTATTTTGAAGGTCCTCATCAGTTAATTGTCCGTTCGTAGCAGATTTATCGATTGTTGTTCTTACAATTGTACCTAGTATATTTGTTATATCATCGATCCGCTCTTGTGGAAGTGATGAGGCATCATTAGCATCTGGCGGTTCTACCATCACTTGAATTCCGACATCTCGTATTTTATAAGGACTTTCTACTATTTGTCTTTTTATGCGGTTCACTTCATTGTTTACCGTCTCTTCTACTTTTTCATAATCACCATTACCTGTACCATTTTCCGTATTATACGTGGTTGTATCTGTATTTTGTTCTGTTTGTGGAACACCTTCAGCAGCATTTTCGCCAGTGTATGTTTCTGTAATTTTTTGTGCACTGACGGCAATGCCTTTCATATTTTCTACATCAACAGGTGTTACTTCATTTACTTCTCGGTTTTCTTTTGTAAAATCAATGTCTGCAGACACAGAAACCAATACTTTATCTTGACCCATTAAGGTTCCTAACATCGTCTGCACTTGCCTTTGAATATCTCTTTCTATTTGTTTTTTGACATTATTTTGTGTCGAAAATGTATCTGTTGCATTATTTGTTGCATTATTTAAATCAAAATACTCAAAGTTTTGGTTGGTAATGACGATATTATCTGTAGGAAGGTTAGGAACACTTTTCGAGACGAGTGTATATAAACCTTTGATTTGACTTTCGGAGAAGTCATATCCTGCTTTTGTATTTAATACGATAGAAGCTGAAGCTTCTCCCTTATTATCTGAAACAAAAACCCCTTCTTTCGGCAAAGTGATGACAACATTCGCATCATTGATCCCGTCAATTCCCTTTATTAAATTGGCAATCTCAGTTTGCATTGCGTCTAATTTTAAAACATTAAATTCGTTGTCTGTCATGCCAAAGCTTGCATTTTGACTAAAAAAGGAATAGTCAATACTTCCAGATTTCGGAATACCTTCAGCAGCAAGTTCTACTTTCAATGTATCAACTGCTTCTTCTGGTACACTGATTGTTTTTCCGCCTTCAGAAATTTCCGAGGTGATACCTCTTGCGTCTAGATTTTCTTTAATTGCTCCCGTTTCAGAAGGTGATAGATTACTATATAAAGGAACTAACTTTTCTCTAGAAAAAAAATAAGCGGACACAGCTATAATAATTACTAGTAAAAAGACAGCGCTAATGAGCATTATTTTTTGATTTTTGGAACGATTAAGCCAATAATCCTTCATAGGATTAAAAAACTTTTGCAAATTCTCTTTCATTCTTTTCCCCCGGTTACTGTTGATAAGGCGAAACTTCCAGGCCTTTCACACACGGACAGTTGCCTCTCAAATCTTAAGTTGGTAGACTCTGACCGATATGCGTGGGTAAATAACGGAATAACCAATTTAATGATTAAACCGTCATTCTCATCATTTCTTGATAAGCTTCAACTGCTTTATTCCGAATTTCGATTGTTGCTTGCAGAGTAATGCTTGCCTTTTGTGAAGTAATCATTACTTGAGATAAGTCTACGTTTTCACCATTAGCTAACTTATTCGTCAAAGCATCTGATTCATTTTGCGCTTTGTTTACTGAATGAAGGGAGTCTTTTAAAAAAGAGGCAAAACTTTTTTGTGGTTCTGTCGTGCTTTCTTTAGCCGAATTTGTGTTTGTTAATGGCAGTGCTGTTGATACTGCTGAAAAATGAATGGTCATATAATCCCCTCCTCTATTTACCGATTTCCAATGTTTTCATCATCATACTTTTAGATGAATTAAGTACTGTAACATTTGCTTCATATGATCTAGAAGCACTCATTAAATCAACCATTTCCCGTAGAGGATCCACATTGGGCATTTCAACATATCCATCTTCATTCGCATCTGGATTTTCCGGGTCATATACTAACTCAAATGGCGTTTCATCCTCCACAATTCGTGAAACTTTTACTCCGTTCCCTGCGTTTGCACGATTATTTGCTGCTGCCTGCAAATAAGATGCAAAGGACCCTTTCTCTTCTTGTGCTTGCAATACAACCGACTTCCTTCTGTATGGCTCCCATTCTCCATTTACTATTCTCCCTCTAGTACTTTCTGCATTAGCCATATTAGAGGATATAACATCCATTCTCAACCTTTGTGCTGTTAATGCGGAAGCGGTGGTGTTTATGCTATGAAACATAGACATATTACTTTCCTCCTCTAATAACAGTTTCGAGGGAATTAAATTTCCCGTTCATTCTTTCAATTAAAGCGTTGTAATAAATTTGATTTGTAGCCAAATCGGTCATTTCTTTATCAACATCGACACTATTTCCACTGTTATTGTATGTAACGTTCTTTTTTGCAGCAATTTTAGGAGCAGAATTATTGTATGTAAAATCCATATGTTTTGGATCTGTTTTATTTGCTTCTAATGCTTTTGTTAATGATTGCTTAAAAGTAACTTCTTTTGATTTGAAATTTGGCGTATCAACGTTCGCTATATTTTGAGCAATCACTTTTTGTTTTGTATTCGAATAATTTATTGCGTTTTCTAAACTCGTTATCGTATTAGAAAAAAGTTTCATGGCACACCTCAATAAATGGTAATTAATCATAAATTTTCTGTAGAATCATGCAAGTAAATGACGAAAATAAAACATGATGACTATAATTGTAATGAATTTGAAATAATATGTCTACGGACAAAAGGAAATTTTTAATAATTCAATAGTCCTATTTTAACACGTATACGAAAAGATTATCAAAAACAATTCAATATCTTATCTTAATATTTACAAAAAAAAAATACTAAATTCATAGTATATTAGCACTATACAAAATAGTATTTTAAAAAATTCATGATAATTTTTGTAATAAAAATGAAAAGAACTAGAAAAATATCGAAATTTGCTGAAAAAATGCTAAATGGAGGGGTTTGTTTTACGAAGATAATACATCATTTAAGAGGTTCTTTACATGATTTGAAAATTAGGTGCAGCATAAATAATAAACAAGGATAATCTTTTATTTAGGTTTCTCTTCCGCTTTACTTGCCAAGTAGTGTTAGCAACTTACATCATTTTTTATTTGAAAGAAAACCTAGTTTAAAGACATCCTTGTTGATTGCTGTACTATTTTATAGAAGAAACCAAATAAAAATAAAAGCTTTTATCAGACTTTCATGGATAAAATAATATTAATTTGCTTTAAGTTTCTCTAATTCTAATAGGAATTTTCCATTAAGTACTTTTATATACGTACCTTTCATTCCAAGTGAACGAGATTCAATGACACCAGCACTTTCTAATTTACGTAAAGCGTTTACGATAACCGATCTTGTAATCCCGACTCGATCTGCAATTTTAGAAGCTACTAATAATCCTTCATTCCCGTTTAATTCTTCAAAAATATGCTCAATAGCTTCTAATTCACTATATGACAATGAACTGATAGCCATTTGTACAACCGCTTTACTTCTAGCTTCTTCTTCAATTTCTTCTGCTTTTTCACGCAGGATTTCCATACCTACTACGGTTGCACCATATTCAGCCAAGATTAAATCATCATCATGGAATTGTTCTTTAAGACGCGCTAAGATTAAAGTACCTAATCTTTCTCCACCACCGATAATAGGAACAATTGTAGTTAACCCTTTTTGGAATAATTCCTTATTTTCAACGGGAAATGCGGTATATTCACTTTCTACATCTAAATTGCTGGATGTTGCTTGAATATTAAATAAGCTTTTTGTATATTCTTCCGGAAATTGACGATCTTCTAGCATTTTTTTCATACGATCATTTTCAATTTGTTGGTTTACAGCAAAACCTAAAAGTTTCCCTCTTCTGCTAACAACAAATATATTCGCTTCAATGACTTCACATAAAGTTTCTGCCATTTCTTTAAAGTTCACAGGTTTTCCTGCTGCTTTTTGCAGCATTGCATTAATTTTTCTTGTTTTTGATAATAAATCCATTCTTTTTTCCTCCTATTAACTAAAACCAAATCTGTAAATTTTGTTTCCTTCTATATCATATCATGCTTGTCTATTGCAAATTTTAGGAGATTACCCTATTTAGGGAAGTAAGACACCTTCCTCAAGATTCTGACGAAACAACAAAGGGGGGAAACTTCCCGTAAAGAATTGATTGGTTGTACTAACACCCCACTGTTTGCAGCTTCATCTTATTACCTTCTTCAGTCGTACATTATAAAATAAACTGGCTTAAATCCTTATTTCTTGATATAGCACCAAGTTTTTCTTCCACGTACTGCGGTGTTATCGCAATTTTGTCCATAGTTATTTCTGGCGCCTCAAATGATAAATCCTCGAGTAATTTTTCAAGTATAGTATGCAATCTTCTTGCTCCTATATTATCTGTATTCTGATTTACTTCGTACGCTACTTCTGCAATTTTATGAATAGCATCGTCAGAAAATTCTATTTCTATACCTTCCGTTAATAAAAGAGCTTGATATTGCTTAATCAGTGCATTATCTGGCTCTACAAGTATACGATAGAAATCTTCAACTGTTAATTTTGTAAGTTCAACACGAATTGGAAAACGTCCTTGAAGCTCCGGGATTAAATCAGATGGTTTTGAAATATGAAAAGCACCTGCCGCAATAAACAAAACATGATCGGTTTTTACAGATCCGTATTTTGTAACAACCGTTGATCCTTCTACAACTGGCAGAATATCTCTTTGTACCCCTTCTCTTGAAACATCTGCAGAAGAGCCACCATTGCTTTTACTAGCAATCTTATCGATTTCATCTATAAAAATAATACCCATTTGTTCTGCTCGCTGTACACCTTCTTGCGTAACTTCATCCATATCAATCAGTTTCTGTGCCTCTTCATTTGTTAATACAATTCGTGCTTCACGAACAGTTAACTTCCTTTTTTTCTTTTTCTTAGGCATAAAATTACTTAATGCATCTTGCATATTCATGCCCATTTGCTCCATTCCAGATCCTTGGAGCATATCAAACATGGAAGGTTGCTGCTCTTCCATTTCGACTGTTACTTGTTCATTCTCCAATTCTCCTAGTGCAAGCTTTTCTTTTATTATTTTCCTTTTTTCATATTTATTCGTTTCTTCCACTGAAGGTTCTTCTGCTTCTACTTCCGTATTTCCACCGCCAAAAAGCATTTCAAGTGGATTTTTGTAATTTGATTGTTTTTTTGATGAGGATGGCACTAATAAGTCGACTATTCGATTATTTGCTGCTATTTCTGCTCTTTCTTTTACTTGAAGCATCTTCTCTTCTTTTACAAGTCGGACCGATGTTTCAACAAGGTCTCTCACCATTGATTCTACATCTCTGCCTACATACCCGACTTCTGTAAATTTAGTTGCTTCTACCTTAACAAATGGCGCACTGACAATTTTGGCTATACGTCTTGCAATTTCCGTTTTACCAACACCGGTTGGACCCATCATAAGAATATTTTTTGGACTGATTTCATCCCTTAGCTTTTCATCTAATAAACTGCGGCGAAAACGATTTCTTAATGCTACTGCCACTGCTTTTTTAGCATCTTTTTGTCCAACAATATATTGATCGAGACGTTCCACAATTTGACGAGGTGTTAAGCTTGCTTTATTTTGCATTAAATAAATCCTCCCCCTATAATTCTTCCACAATAATATTATTGTTTGTATATACGCAAATCTCCCCAGCAATTTCCAATGCAGCTTTTGCAATTTCATAGGCGGATAACTGTTCGCCTGAATATTTCTTTAAAGCCCTTCCAGCAGATAACGCATAGTTTCCACCAGAACCAATTGCCAAAATACCGTCATCGGGTTCAATCACTTCTCCAGTACCCGATACTAACAATAAATCTGTTTCGTTCATTACAATTAGCATCGCTTCCAGCTTGCGTAAAAATTTATCATTTCTCCAAAGTTTCGCCAGCTCAACTGCTGCTCTTTGTAAATTCCCATTAAACTCTTCCAGTTTACCCTCAAATAGTTCAAATAGTGTAAAGGCATCAGCAACTGATCCGGCAAAGCCTGCAATTACCTTTCCGTTAAAAAGCTTTCGAACTTTTTTCGCTGTATGTTTCATGACAACAGCGTTTCCGAAAGTTACTTGACCATCACCTGACATGGCGCATTTCCCTTTATGATGAACAGCAAAAATTGTTGTTGCATGAAATTGTGGTAATTCAGCCATCTATACTTTCTCCTTTAACAATTTGGACTATGCCCTTGGATGATAGGACATGTATGTTTTCTTTAAATACTCATTTGTTACATGTGTATATATTTGAGTAGACGATAAATCTGCATGACCTAATAGTTCTTGAACAGTTCTCATGTCAGCCCCGTTTGCTAATAAATGGGTTGCAAATGAATGTCTAAGTTTATGAGGATGAATTTTCCCTTGTGCTGATGAAGCATGCATCATTTTGCTTAAAATATCCCGGACGCCTCCTGCAGTTAAAGGGCCCCCTCTATAGTTTACAAATAAAAAGGAATGTTGATTACTGTTTTTCCCCATCAACTTTGTTCTTCCATCTCTTATGTAAGATTCTAAAGCGGTATGTGCAAAGCTGCCAAATGGAACGTACCTCTCCTTTTTTCCCTTTCCCTTCACTAAGACGGTAGAAATACTAAAATCAATATCTTTTAACTCGATTTTCGTACATTCACCAACTCGAATGCCCGTAGCATATAACAATTCAAGGAGTGCCTTATTTCTATTTCCTAAAGGAGTTGAAGAGTCACATGATAAAAATAGCTGCTGCAACTCTTCTTCATAAAAAAAATCCGGCAATCTTTTTTCTAACTTCGGTATCGTTATGGTTGAAAAAGGATTTGCAGCCACTAGTTTTTCTCTTACTAAAAACCTGTAAAAGCTGCGTAGACTAGATATTTTCCGGGCAATAGATTTTCTTGCTAACTTTGCATGAAATAAGTCCGTTAAAAATATTCTTACATCAGAGGACTGAACGTCCTCTAGTTTATTTATTAGTTGTTTGGACATAAAAAGCAAGAACTGATTTATATCGTCTTGATAATATTCAATCGTATATGGTGAACAGTTTTTTTCAATTTGTAAATATTCAACAAATCGCTGTAATGAAGTGTGTGTGTTCAAATCCAATGTATCACCTCACAGACGGCTTTATTATATTAACATACTTTGTATACGCAATCAATTAATTTACATAGTCTTCACAAAGTTCTGAATTGTCTCTAATGCTCTGTTAGCGTGTTGTTCATATCTTTCTTTTTTCCCTTTTATTCTAATAGGCAACGCTGGAAAAAGTCCAAAATTAGCATTCATTGGTTGAAAATTCTTTGCATTTGTAGTTGTAATATACTTCGCCATGCTTCCAATTGCCGTTTCATCTGGAAAAACAATTAGATCTTCTCCGTTTACAAACTTTGCTGCATTAATTCCAGCAACAAGGCCACTAGCTGCTGATTCTACATATCCTTCTACTCCCGTCATTTGACCAGCAAAAAATAAATCGCTTCGATTTTTAAACTGATAAGTTGCTTCTAATACCTTTGGAGAATTAATAAAGGTGTTGCGATGCATTACTCCATATCTTATAATTTCTGCATTTTCAAGCCCTGGAATTAATTGAAGCACTTCTTTTTGAGCTCCCCATTTTAAATGAGTTTGAAATCCAACAATATTATACAATGTTCCTGCAGCATCGTCTTGGCGAAGTTGCACAACAGCAAATGGACGTTTTCCAGTGCGTGGGTCTTCCAAACCAACTGGCTTCATCGGACCAAACAGCATTGTTTTTTTCCCTCTACCAGCCATTACTTCAATCGGCATACAGCCTTCAAAATAGACTTCTTTTTCAAATTCTTTTAAAGGAACTGTCTCTGCAGAAACAAGTGCTTCATGAAAACGTTCAAACTCTTCTTCAGTCATAGGACAATTTAAATAAGCAGCTTCTCCTTTATCATAGCGGGATTTTAAATAAACTTTATTTAAATCTATGCTGTCTTTTTCGATAATAGGTGCAGCAGCATCATAAAAGTATAAATATTCTTCTCCTGTTAAGTCTTTTAAACTTTTAGACAAAGCTTCACTTGTTAAAGGACCTGTCGCTATCACTGTAGGGCCCTCTGGAATCTCGGTTACTTCTTCATGAAAAACGGTAACATTCGGATGATTTTTCACTTTTTCCGTTACTCTTCCTGCGAATTCATGTCGATCAACAGCTAATGCTCCTCCGGCAGGAACTGCACATAAATCGGCAGATTCAATAATAATGGAATCTAAATTTCTCATTTCTTCTTTTAATACACCAACCGCATTTGTTAAGGCGTTTCCTCTTAAAGAGTTGCTGCAAACAAGTTCAGCAAATTTATCGGTATGATGTGCAGGAGTTTGTTTAACTGGTCTCATTTCATATAAATGTACCTTAATTCCCCTTTTTGCTATTTGCCATGCAGCCTCACTTCCCGCGAGTCCTGCCCCAATTACATTTACGTGTTTGTTTGTTTCTTGCATGTATAGTCCTCCAACTTATTATCATTATTTCATTTTTTATAAGAAAAGCGCAGGCGCCTTGCTCAGCCCCGAAGAAAAATGTTCATTTGACTCGAAAAGTGCTTTTTACTTTTAGAGGCAAAAGGTTATTTTTCACAGGGGCTAGGCACTGGCCGGCTAATTACGCCACATCCTGTGGCAACGCCGGCACTTGTACGTCCTGTACGTCGGAGCTAGACGCTCACCTAAGTTGAAAAATGTTTTTCTTTCTTATTTTATAAAATGATATATTCTCTAGCATTTTACACTATGAATAGCTGTAATTAAAGTTTCTACTATTTTTATTTTGTTTTTACTAACTTTTATCCTGTTAGACAACAATTTATTCCATAGAAAAAAGTGAGCAATTGATGCTCACTTAGGATGTAGAAAAAGTAATAATTGCAGAAACGTCAGGCTAAATGAAAACGTTTGTCTATCGCGGAACGACCCTTTTTGAGGAACAGCGGCCAACAGGAAGTTGGTCAGAACGACGTTGTCACAGGACGTGACGTACTTAGTCGTTCATCCTTCTTTACCGGGTAATGAGCACCGCAAAAAACGGGAAGTGACGAAGAGAGCGAACGTTTTTCAACAGCCTGAGTGAGCAAATGATGCTCACTCTCTTAACTTTGAGGTTCCTCTTTATAATCACAGCTAACACATTGAACTTGTATCCCTTTTTTCAGCTTTTTCTCCACGAGCATGCCTTCACATTTTGGGCATGGACGTTGTATTGGTTTATCCCATGAAATAAATTCACATCCAGGATAACGGTCACATCCATAAAATATGCGACGCTTTTTACTTTTTCTTTCAATGATGTTCCCTTCATGGCATGAAGGGCATTTAACACCTATCTCTTTTACTATCGGTTTCGTATTTCGACAATCAGGAAAATTACTGCATGCCATAAATTTACCATATCGGCCCATTTTAAAGACCATAGGACTTCCACATAAATCACAGTCTTCTCCAGCAGGTTCATCTTTAATTTCCACTGATTGCATTTCTTTTTCAGCTTTTTCTAAATTTTGTTCAAAAACTTGATAAAAATCATCAATTATTTTTACCCAATTCACTTTTCCAGTCTCAATATTATCCAAATCATGTTCCATATTAGCTGTAAATTCAACATTTAATATCTCAGGGAAAAATTCTAAGATTAATTCTAATACTATTTCTCCCAGCTCTGTCGGAATAAATCGTTTATTTTCCAATGCTACATATCCACGCTTTTGGATCGTATCTAATGTTGGTGCAAAAGTCGATGGACGGCCAATTCCTAACTCTTCCAATGTTTTGACAAGTCTTGCCTCTGTGTATCGAGGAGGCGGCTGTGTAAAATGTTGCTTCGGATCGAAGTCTTTATTTATTACTTCATCTCCTTCTTTCAAATCAGGGAGCAGTCGATCCTTTTCCTCTACGCCATCATCGGTTCCTTCCACATATACTTTCATAAAACCGGGAAACTTCACTTTTGAGCCTGTAGCCCGAAATAGCACCTCACCATTTTGTAAATCAACACTCATTGTGTCCATAATGGCAGGAGCCATTTGACTTGCGATAAATCTTTCCCATATGAGTTTATACAACCGAAGCTGGTCTCTTGATAAATGTTCTTTTAGCATGCTCGGTTCTCTTGTTGTACTTGTTGGCCGAACGGCTTCATGGGCATCTTGAACATTTGCATTTTTCTTTTCTTTGCCTTTATCCCCTTTTGTATATTCACTGCCGTAATTTTTTGTAATATACTCGAAGGCTTCTCCTTGAGCAACTTCGGATATTCTAGTCGAGTCCGTTCTCATATAGGTAATTAATCCGACTGTTCCTTCTTTTCCTAAATCAATTCCTTCATAAAGCTGCTGTGCAAGCATCATTGTTTTTTTCGCTCTAAAATTTAATTTACGGGCAGCCTCTTGTTGAAGAGAGGAGGTGGTAAACGGAACTGCAGGATTTCTTTTTCGTTCTCTTTTTGTCACTTTTTCTATGGTAAATTTATTTCCATTGATTAACGCCTTTACTTCTTGTACTTCTTTTTCTGATTTCAGTTCTACTTTTTTTCCATTAATTCCATAAAACGCAGCATCAAAGCTTGTTTTTCCTTTAAGAAAACTGCCTTCAATTGTCCAATATTCCTCTGGAATAAATTGTTTAATTTCATGTTCACGATCAATAATTAGTCTTACCGCTACAGATTGTACTCTCCCAGCACTTAATCCTTTTTTGACTTTCTTCCATAATAACGGACTAATATTATACCCAACTAAACGGTCAAGAACCCTTCTGGCTTGCTGTGAATCTACTAAATCCATGTTTATTGGCCGAGGATGTTTAAAGGACTCTTTAATCGCGTCTTTTGTAATTTCATTAAATACGACGCGGCAGTCTGACTCGATATCCACATTCAAGCTTTTTGCCAAATGCCAAGCAATCGCTTCCCCTTCTCTGTCAGGGTCAGCTGCTAAGTATATTTTTTTAGCTTTTTTAGCAGCGGTCTTTAAATCTTTTAAAATCGGGCCCTTACCACGAATCGTTATGTATTTCGGTTCGTATTGTTTTTCTATATCAACACCCATTTGGCTTCTTGGTAAATCCCGAATATGGCCCATAGATGCTTTTACTTTATATTTTTTTCCTAAATAACGTTCAATCGTTTTTGCCTTTGCAGGAGACTCCACGATTACAAGAAAATCTGACATTAACTGTCCTCCTTAGAGGGATTATAAATATTCACTATTATTGTATACTATGTTTCCATTTGTCAAATATTACGATAATCAGTAAACGTTTTCAACTGTTTTATTCCCATTTGTTTTTTAGTTTTTCATTTTTTATCTGTTGAAAAAATGTATAACAGATTTCAAAAAATAGCAACCTTTTTTTGTTTTTCCTTTTAAAAAAGGATAAAATTTCACTCTTTTAATACAAAAAGTTGACACAAAAGAAAAGCGTAAGCGCCTTAAACAACCCTGAAGAAAAATGTTCATTTGACTCAAAAAGTGTTTTTTACTTTTAGAGGCAAAGGGTTATTTTTCACAAGGGCTAGGCGCTGAAGCTAGACACAATAGAATAATCCCTTATTTTTCCCAATGTTTATATCGTATCATTTCCTTCTTGTAAAAGAAATACTATTAATTTCCTTTTTCTTATCAAAAATTCCATTCTTCTAAAATATCATTTGCAGTTATAACTGGTTTTGCGCCTGCCTTTATTAATTCATTTGTTCCTATTGAAAAAGGACTTAAAATACTTCCTGGAACAGCAAATACATCTCTTCCTTCGTTAAGAGCATAATTCGCCGTTATTAAGGAGCCGCTTTTTCTTTTCGCTTCAATGATTAATGTACCATTACATAAGCCACTAATAATCCGATTTCTCATTGGGAACTGCCATCTATTTGGTTTAGTTAACGGAGGATATTCTGATATTACAAGGTGTTTTTTCATCATCTCGCTTGCAAGCAGTATATTTTCTTTTGGATAGATATGAAACAACCCTCCAGCTATAACCGCTATTGTTTTCCCACCATTTGCAATCGTTAACTTATGTGCTAAAGCATCAACACCTGTCGCTAGACCACTTACAATCGTAATATTATCTTTTATCAACTCTGGAATTATTTTTTCCATTACTTTCTGACTGTAATTGGTAGCAAGGCGCGATCCGACGATTGCCAGTTTTTTTTCTACATTTAATAAAGATAAATCTCCTTTTGCATAAAGTACCCATGGAGGTTGATAGATTTCTTTTAATATCTTTGGATAACGGGAATCAAAATAAGTAATGGCAGTTATTCCGTTAGGGGCATATTGGCTGATTTGTTCATGAATAAAAGGGGAGTGAAAATCTTCAATGAATTCTTTTTTCCATTGTAAAGAACTTGAGGGGAATTCTCGAGAAGCATTTATTGTTTGAAGATCAGGATCTGTTTTTAATAGGAAGAAAATACTTTTCCAGCTAATTCCTCTACAGTGATCAAGCAAAATTAATTTTTCGTTTAATTTCTCCAATAAACTTACCTTCCTTCCTAGAATTTGCACAATATATAATAGAAGGAATTTGTAAAGTATACAAAAAAATGAATAAACATAAGAAAATAATAAGGAATTATACGTATTATTATAATCGCTTCCGTCCAAATTTAATAGATATTTTATTTTGATAACGATTCGTTTTTACTATTTTACTATTTTACTATTATTCTTTTATACTATAAAATTCCGCCTCTTTTCTTAGGGGTGTTCTCATTTAATAGGGGAACCTCCTTACACTATTTATTCTCCCCATATTCTTTATCCAGTTTATAAATAAAAGCAAAAACTTCAGCAACTGCTTGATATAAATCCTCTGGTATTTGGTCATGAAAATTCAGCTTTGCTAATAGTTCCACTAAGGAAGGATCTTCTTGGATGGGCACTCCATTTTCTTTTGCTCTTTCGATAATCGATTCGGCAACCATTCCTTTTCCTTTTGCTAATACTGTCGGGGCATCTAGATTTTGTGCATAACGTAATGCAACTGCTTCCTTTCGCTTCCATTTTCCACTTTCTTTCATATTTTTACATCTACTCCTTGATAGAAATTTTTATAGGAATTTTCAATATCCAAAAAGGATAATCCGTTTTTTATGTTGGTTTCCTTTTTAGAAAAGGGCTTGCTGTTAACATTTAATAATATGTAATCGGCTTGTTTCATCTTTTCCTTTAATGTATTTGTATATGCTGCTGCAAGTGATTGAATGATGGGATGATTATTCCAAATGGTAATATTCATTACCCTGTTTTGAATTTGCATATCAATGGCTGTTTCTTTTAAATGTTCTAAATCTAAATAAAACATAATCCGGCAATAATCACTATCTATCTTGCCATCTTTCGTTTTTTTACCATTATATTGCACCGTTACATCCTTTGTATGGTTTGCAAACGATATTGGCAGTTGCATTACAGCTTGAATTATTGGTCCAACTTCTCGCGATAATAGCTGCAAACCTGTTATTTTATCTACTAGCTGATTGGCTATTTCATTCGTTGAAACAGGAATATCTGTTTTTAACAATTCGAGTAAAAGTGGTTTTAACTTTTTTGTTTCTACTTCCGTATTATTTGTTTCATTTAATCGAAAAAACTGTTCTGACTCATAGGAAAAACCGATACTGTGCAACATTTTCATTATTTGTTGCTTTATTTGCTTACTATCATCTTCAGACGTAAATACCCCTGTCATTATATTTGCTACCACTTGTTCTAATGGCTTATTTTTAATCGAATGTATGTTTAATTCGCTGTTTAAAGCATTGATTAAATCGGAAAATGATTGTCCAGACTGTACTTGTAATAAACTAGAAAATACTGTATTTGTAAGCGGTAGCTCTTGTTGTACCATTTGCTTGATTACTGCAATTTCTGATGAAGTATCGTTGCTTTTCGTTAACCAGTTGCTTGCCTTTTGAAGAATCTCTTTTGTTAATGGCAGTTGATCGGTAAGAAAAGAAGCAACTAATGCTCTATTTTCTTTCGTGTCAGGAAGAGATTGCTGCCTTAACAATGTTGTGATATTGTTTTTATCCATTTGCACTGTTTCGTTCAAAGGAGATAATACTTTTAATTCGAGCTTTTCTTGTCCTTGTTGAACTTGAAACCAATAATTTGCTTCAACAGAAAGAGGAATGGATAAATGGGCATATAGCTTCTGTTGACCAACTTGCACTTCCGCGATTTGATTTGGAAATAATTTCATTATTTTCCCATACATAATTTGACCTGGTCTTAATGGCAATGGTTGAGACCAGAGGTTATTTTCTTGTTTAAACAGCTTTTGAATAAAACTAGTAGAGTAACTCATACTCCCCTCCTTATTTCGACATTTCTTTAACTGGTGAAAAGCTTTTGCGATGATAGCTTGTTATTCCTTCCTTTTGCAACGCTTCTAAATGTTCCTTCGTACCGTAGCCCATATTTTTGGCAAATTGATAAGCTGGAAATTGTTTATCGAGCTCTTTCATCATTCTATCTCTTGTTACTTTTGCAATAATACTTGCTGCCGCAATAGAACAACTTTTACTGTCTCCTTTAATAATTGATTGACTTGGGTACGGTGTTGTTAAGGTAATCGCGTCTATTAATAAATAATCCGGTCTTATCGTTAAATCATTGATCGCTTGCAACATTGCTTTTTTTGTTGCTTGATAAATATTTATTCGATCAATTTCTTCAGCATGGATCATTCCGATTCCTATCGAAATGGCTTCTTGTTGAATTTTTTCAAAAAATTCTTCTCTTTTCTTTTCAGAAAGTTTTTTCGAATCATCTAATCCTGGTAAATAAAATGTTGCTGGAAGAATGACTGCAGCTGTTACAACCGGTCCTGCTAATGGTCCTCTGCCTACCTCATCTATTCCGGCTATGTAAGAATATCCTTGATTTTTGAGTTGGTTTTCGTATGTATTTAATGCTAAAAAGCGTTGATGAAGTTCCATTTCCTTTTCTCGCTTTTTCTGCCATGCTTTAAAAAGACTTTGTACCCCTTTTCTATCGTCATTTTTTATCTCTTCGATAAAAGGATCGTTACTATCTGTTATATTTTCTAGTTTTATTTTTATTTCTTTTGTTGTTGCTATTTTCAATTCCCGCACTCCACTTTCCTTTAATATCGGCAGCTTCTATTTATGATAAAGCTTTTCTTTTCATTGTAACCGTAACAGACAAAAAAGAGGATCATGAACATACTAATCAAGATCCTCCTACTGTTAGTCATTTTCTGTTTGAGACGCTTCCATATCTCCCGCATTTTCAAATGTGAGAGAACCTAGTTTTTCTCCTCTTATTTCTCTAATGACTAATTCTGTTACTTTATCATAGTCAACAATCGCTCCACCTGTTAAACAGCCACGTACTTGTCCAATTTTATCAAACAGCTCGACAATATCTTCCGGTATTTCTTCCATCTGAAATCTTTCTTTTAATCTGTTAGGATACTCTTTTTCTAAAAATCTTAATCCATACACAGCTACATCTTGTAAATTTAATATAGTATCTTTAATGGCACCCGTTAATGCAAGCTTTAAGCCTACTTCCTGATCTTCGAATTTAGGCCATAAAATCCCTGGCGTATCTAAAAGCTCCAGCTCCTTGCCTACTTTAATCCATTGCTGTGCTTTTGTTACCCCTGGGGTATTGCCTGTTTTCGCAATATTTTTTTTAGCTAAACGGTTAATCAATGTTGATTTTCCTGCATTAGGAATCCCAACGATCATCGCACGAATCGCTCGGGGCCGAACTCCTTTTGCCCGCATTCGCTCAAATTTTTCTGCCAATACTTCTTTTGCAAGTGCAGTAATTTCTTTCATTCCAACACCAGCTTGAGAGTTAATGGCAAGGGCTCTTATCCCTTTGCTTTGGAAATAATGAATCCATTCTTTTGTTTTCTCTTTGTCTGCCATATCCGCTTTATTTAGCAGCACTAATCTTGGTTTATGCTGAATAATTTCATCAATCATCGGATTTCGTGATGACTGTGGAATTCGAGCATCCACTAATTCGAAAATAATATCTACAAGCTTTAATTTTTCTGTTACCTGTCTTCTTGCTTTCGCCATATGTCCAGGAAACCATTGAATAGTCAATATAATCACCTCTATTACTGAAACAAGTTTACTTAATTATGCGTATATCGGTTACCGGCCAGTAAATAACACTAGTATTTCCTAATACTTTTTCAAAGGAAATGGTGCCGATATGTCTGCTGTCTTTACTGTCTCGTCTATTGTCTCCCATAACAAACAGTTCTCCTTCAGGCACGGTTTTATGGCCGGTTTTTTCTTCTAATGTAAACGATTCTGTTAATGGACCATCAATCACCTGTTTTTTATATTCATCTAAATATGGCTCTTTATATGCTTTCCCATTGACATACAACGTATCATTTTTGTATTCAATTGTATCACCAGGCAAGCCAATTACTCGTTTAATATAATCCTTTCCTTCTGGCGCATGAAAGACTACAATATCAAAGCGTTTCGGACTGCTGATTTTGTAATTTAATTTATTTACAATCATTCTGTCTTGATCATGAAGCGTCGGCATCATTGACTCTCCATCTACAACAATTGGGGCAAATAGAAAATAGCGGATTACAAATGCTAATAATACGGCAATTATGATCGCTTTACCCCATTCTAATGCTTCATTTTTCTTTTTCTTTGCCATTACGTTCACCATTCCTTGTTATTCATATCAAAGAAGTTATTGCTCTTCTAAGTCTTATCTAACTATTTAGCACAGTAAATCTTTCATTTCCTGCCTATATGTTAAGCTAGTTTCTTCTTCTCTTTTATTGTAATCGAAACAAGAGGACGAAGTAAAATTTCAGATGATGAGTATGTACATATTAATATACTAACAAAATTAGCAAGTATCTATGCGGTTACAATTAAAAAAGCTGTTTTCGAATAGAATGTGCTTTTAAACTCGCAGCCTGAAGACACTTCGCTTTCCATGGGCGAGCGTCGAGCCTCCTCGTCGCATACGCTCCTGTGGGGTCTCGTCTTTCTCGCATTCCCACAGGAGTCTTCGCGTATTCAGTCTGCTGAGTACTTCTTTCCCCATTTTTTCACGTGAAAAACAACAAACTTTGAGAAAACAGCCATTAAAAAAGAGCTTGTTACTAGAACAAGCTCTTTTTTGGTAACAATTATCGAATTTCTTTAATACGAGCTTTTTTACCACGTAGGTTACGTAAGTAGTAAAGTTTAGCACGGCGAACTTTACCGCGACGAATAACTTCAAGCTTCGCAATTTTTGGTGTATGAACTGGGAAAGTACGTTCAACGCCTACTCCGTAAGAAACTTTACGTACTGTAAAAGTTTCGCTAATTCCACCACCACGACGCTTAATCACAACACCTTCATATACCTGAATACGCTCACGAGTACCCTCAACAACTTTCACGTGTACACGTACAGTGTCACCAGGACGGAACGCAGGAAGATCTGCACGAAGTTGTTCTTTTGTGATTTCTTCAATTAATTTTTGCATCGTTTTCAACTCCTTCCAACAGACGCTCTTGCACTCATAAGAGAACTCTTGCAGCGGAACATCGTTTTAAGACTTTTGCCGAGAAATATCGGATTAAGTCACAAGTGTTATCTTAACATAAAAAGAATGGAACAGCAATATCTAATCATGGCTTTTCTTGATTTCTTCTATTAGTTTTTTTTGTTGTTCTGTTAATGGATAATTTTCTAGTAAATCAGGTCGCCTTTCGATGGTTCTTCTAAGAGATTCCTTTTCTCTCCATTCATCAATATGTGCGTGATTTCCCGATAATAAAGTGGCTGGAACTTTCATTCCTCTAAAATCTGCTGGACGGGTGTAATGGGGGTGTTCAAGCAAGCCTGTACTAAAAGAATCATTAACATGTGAGGCTTCCTTGCCCAAAACTCCTGGCAGCAGGCGAACTACACTATCAATTACTACCATGGCCCCAAGTTCTCCACCAGTTAACACGTAATCACCAATCGAAATTTCATCTGTTACTAAATGTTCTCTTATTCTCTCATCATAGCCTTCATAATGGCCGCAAATAAAAATTAAATGGTCTTCTTGAGCAAGCTCTTCTGCTTTTTTTTGCGAATACCTTTCACCTTGCGGGCACATTAATATTACACGGGGAGAAGCACCGCTTGCTTCTTTTAAATCTTGAACAGCATCAAATATTGGCTGAGGCTTTAAAACCATGCCAGCGCCTCCACCGTACGGATAATCATCTACTGCTTGATGTTTATTGTCAGAAAACGACCGAAAGTTTACGACATTATACGTAACCTTTTCTGCTTCCTTCGCCTTTTTTAATATGGAACTATTAAATATGCCTTCAAACATTTCTGGAAAAAGGGATAGAACATCTACTTTCATTAAGACAACAGCCCTTCCATCGGCTCAATAATCACTAACTTTTCTTTCACATCGACTTTCATGACTACTTCTTCAATATAAGGGATAAGCAGTTCTTTTTTATTTTTTCCTTTTATTACCCAAACATCATTTGCACCTGGTGTGAGAATTTCTGTAATCGTACCAAGTTCTTCTCCCTCTACTGTTTCCACGGTACAGCCGATTATTTCGTGGAAGTAGTATTCATTCTCGGAAAGTTCGCCTAAAAAACTTTCTGGAACTTTTAATAATCCACCTTTCATAAACTCGACATTATTAACATTATCATACCCTTCAAATGTTAATAAATTAAAGTTTTTATGAACTCGATGGCTTTTTATTGTTAATTCCATTGGTACTGATTTATCAGTTTGAAAAAAATAAATAGTATTGCCTACTTTATATCTTTCATCTGGAAAGTCTGTGCGTGAAATAACGCGAACTTCCCCTTTAATTCCATGTGTATTCACGATTTTTCCTACGTTAAACCATTTTTCCATTTCTTCACCTCTACCTTATTTCTTCTACTACCCCATCTTTTACTATGATTGTTTTAGAAGAAATAGCATCGTGCCAAACGTCGCCTTCGTTTATTTCCACTAATGCTGTAACTTCTTGTTCTTTTAGCTCACTGCCCAATGGTAGTATATGTATTTGATCGATTAGAAACTCTATGTCTTTCTGTTTTTCCAATCTTTTTTTCATTTCACTGTTATAGTAGCTTTTTATTTTGTTTGTTGACAACTGTTGATTTCGTGATTGTTTTTTCTCTTCAAAACGGAGCTGCTGACATTCTTTCTCTAATTGCACTAATGTTTGTTTATATTTTTCCAACAAATTTTCTTTCGTTGATTCCGTTAGAACTTGCTTTACAATTACAGTCTGGAGTATTTGCATTTACTTCCTCCTGAAAGATTTGTAATTAAGAACATAAGCGCAGGCGCCTTGTTCAGCCCCGAAGAAAAATGTTCTCTTGACTCAAAAAGTGTTTTTTACTTTTAGAGGCAAGAGGTTATCTTTCACAGGGGCTAGGCGCTGGAGCTAGATGCTGACTAAGCCCTTAAGTTATCCACAACTTCATTTCGTTTATAATTTCCTAGAAGATTAGAAAAAGAGAAGGGTTTCCCCTCCTCCTTTATTCTACTTGCTAATCTCAACAATTAGTTTCTTCTGTTGTAATGATCCTGCTGCATAAACAACCGTTCGAATTGCTTTCGCAACCCGCCCTTGCTTCCCAATTACTTTTCCCATGTCAAGCTTGTTGACCGAAAGCAAGTAAATGATTCGATTATCCTCTTCCGTAACCTGTACTAGAACATCATCTGGAAAATCAACAAGGGGCTTAACAATCGTTTCTATAAGCTCTTTCATTTTCCAGAACGGATTACTTACCGTTTTTGATATTGTGGAATTTTTCCATAATACCTTGGTTAGAGAAAAGGTTACGAACTGTATCAGATGGTTTTGCACCATTTTGTAACCATTGTAATGCTTTTTCTTCGTTGATGTCCACGATAGCAGGCTCTGCTACTGGATTGTAAGTTCCTACTGTTTCAATGAAACGTCCATCACGTGGTGAACGAGAATCTGCTACTACGATACGATAAAAAGGAGATTTTTTTGCTCCCATACGTTTTAAACGAATTTTTACTGCCATTTAAAATTGCACCTCCGAATAGTTTCACACAAGATAGTATATTATCAATTGTTTGCGAGTTTGTAAAGTGTTTTTTCTTGTCAGACTTTACATTCTGATCAATTTCATTCATTCTTGTGGTTTTTCCTGTTTAAAATGGATTAAAAGGTAATTTAAAGCCACCTTTTTTCTTTCCTTTTTGACCCATATTGGTCATTTGTTTCATCATTTTTTTCATATCATCAAATTGCTTTAACAGCCTGTTTACTTCAGGTACCGTTCTGCCGCTTCCTTTTGCAATACGCTTCCGTCTGTTTGCGTTGATGATTTCTGGTTGTTCCTTTTCTTTCTTTGTCATGGATCGAATAATTGCTTCTACATGGGCAATTTGTTTTTCGTCTACTTGCAAATTATTTAAGCCTTTTATTTTATTTGCTCCAGGCATCATTTTTAATAATTCATCAAGTGGACCCATGTTTCGTACTTGGCCTAATTGATCAAGAAAATCATCTAATGTGAAGGAAGCATTTTTCATTTTCTTTTCAAGCTCTTTTGCTTTTTCTTCATCCACATTTAACTGAGCCTTTTCAATTAAGCTTAAAACATCGCCCATTCCAAGAATTCGGGAAGCCATGCGTTCTGGATGAAATGGCTCTAAAGCGTCCATTTTTTCTCCGAGACCGACAAACTTTATCGGTGTTTTTGTAACAGAGCGAATAGAAAGGGCTGCTCCCCCTCGGGTATCACCATCAAGTTTTGTTAAAACAACCCCTGTTAACCCAAGCTGCTCATTAAAGCTGCCTGCAACATTAACAGCGTCTTGTCCTGTCATTGCATCTACAACTAAGAAAATTTCATCAGGTTTTGACAGTTCTTTAATTTGCTTTAATTCATCCATTAAAGATTCATCTACATGTAGACGGCCTGCTGTATCAATTAATACATAGTCATGATGGTCTTCTTTTGCTTTTGCAATCGCTTGTTTGGCAATTTCCACTGGGCTTACTTGATCGCCAAGAGAAAACACGGGAAAATCAAGCTGTTTTCCTAATGTCTCCAACTGTTTAATAGCAGCTGGTCGATAAATATCTGCCGCAACAAGGAGTGGATTTCGATTGTATTTTTTCCGCAGCAAATTAGCGAGTTTACCAGTAGTAGTGGTTTTACCGGCACCTTGCAGCCCAACCATCATAATAACTGTTGGCGGGCGGTTGGAAACAGCAATTTTACTTTGCTCTCCACCCATTAATTCTGTCAACTCTTCTTTTACTACTTTAATAACTTGTTGCCCAGGAGTTAAACTTTTTAGCACTTCCTGTCCAACTGCACGTTCACTAACTTTTTTCACAAATTCTTTTACGACTTTAAAGTTAACGTCCGCTTCCAGTAATGCAAGGCGGACTTCACGCATCATTTCTTTTACATCCGCTTCATTTACTTTCCCTTTGCCACGGATTTTCTGAATCGTATTCTGCAGTCGGTCAGCTAAACCTTCAAATGCCATTATGCCGCCTCCTTAATCTAAATTCTCCAGCTCTAATATTGCTTTCTGCAACGCTGAAACCGAAGGAGTATCGTTTTTTAACAACTCTTTCATTTGCGCAAAAAGTACAGTACGCTCTTGAAACTTCTGAAGGAGTAATAATTTTTGCTCATATTCTTCAAGCATTGCTTCTGTACGTTTTATATTATCATACACTGCTTGACGACTTACATCATATTCGTCTGCAATTTCACCAAGAGAATAGTCATCCAAATAATAAAGAGACATATAGCTTCGTTGCTTCGGTGTCAACAACGACTGATAGAAATCGAAAAGATAATTCATTCGTGTTGTTTTTTCAAGCATCGAACATACCTCCGTGTTAAGTCAAAAGCCTTTACATCAATTATTTTACACAGTACATCTTAACATGTCAAGATTTTATCTTTACAAGACGCAGTTTTGTTCATTCATCATTTTTGATTTTTTCGTTTCATTTCTAATAGTTGCTGCAAATGATCTCCTCTATCGGAAGCGTTTTCGGCTTTCTTCTTTGTTTGTTTTTTCCTTTCCTTTTTCTTTTTGTATATTTTTGGCTCACCCATCATTACCACTTGTCTTTCACTTGTTTGCTTTTGCGAAAATTCTTTATTGTGTATTGGTGTTGTTTTTTGCTCGTTGTCCTTTTTAAATGTAAAGGAAGGGAAGTTTATTATTTTTAATCCAAAGCGGCGAATTGCTATTTCAATGAATAAAAGCAAAAATGCGATCATAATCAACCAGGAAGCAATCTCTTGTTTCTTGCTGCTTTTGTCTTGAAGCGGTCGAAAAGATTCTGCCTCTTTTGTCAGTATTTTTCCATTCGAAATCGCTAACAGCTCTTTAAGTTTCTTTTCATCGCTTCCTTTTACTAAATATTCTTTCGAGTAAGGAATAGAGAACCCTGATTGATAAAGAGATACGCTGCCATCTTCTTCTGTTTGTTTAATATTAATAAAATATAATCCAGGATCTTCGTCAAGATTGACTTCATATTTGCCTGGGGCTGTCATTTTTGTATTAATATCAAGCTTTTCCCCTTTTTGTGAAACAATCGAAACTTCTACCGGGAGTGTCGATAAATTATCCGAGTTTATCGATAATATATGTTGATTTTCCCGTTTATCTACAGATAAAGAATACGGCTCTGAATCGTATTGAGGCAACGTTTCTGTTACCATTTTATTTACAAAGCTTCCCCATTTTGACCAGCGGGACCAATCGCCGTTCCAACTGCCGTTTAGATCAGATGTGAACGCCATTGTCTTTCCAAGGCCGTATTGCCATTGTGCTAAAATCGGATCTTTTTTTTCGCTTAAAACAGGGATTTGTGCTTGTCCTTTTGGTGTGGTCGCTATATATGCATTCATTTTTGGAACCCCATCTTGAAAAAGACTAGACCAATTATATCCTTGTTGGATTATCGGATAAAACGGCTTATTTTCAATATAGGTCCTCGCAGCCATCACCGTTTCTCTTGATAAAATAGATGGAATAACACTAGAGTCTTGAACTGAATAAAAACGCCCTGAGCCTACTTCAGCAAGTTCTTCCAGCAGTCCAATATCCGCGTCCATCCCCAATGCAACAGTTGATAAAGTGATGTTATTTTTTTTCCCGCCTTCTAATAAGGCATTATAATCATTATTTGTAGCAGACTGTCCATCTGTTAGTAAAATAATATGCTTCCGTTTCACATCCAATTCTTCCATCTGTTCATATGCTGTTGCTAATGGTGCGTATATTTCTGTTCCTCCTTCAGAAGCAACAGAACGGATTTTTTTAATAACCGCGGACTTTTTTTTAAGCGGCTTCGGTTCGACAATCACCCATGGTTGGTCATCAAAAGCAATAAACCCAAATGTATCACTGTCTTTTAACAGCTCAACCGATCTCGCAGCTGCTTCTTTTGCCAATGTCAGTTTATTGCCTTGCATACTTCCAGAACGGTCTAATACGATGATTAAACCTAATGACGGCATTTCTTTTTTTCCTTTAATATCCATATCAACAGGCAGCAGTTTTTCAATTGGTGTTTTAAAGTAGCCGCCTAGCCCAAAACTCTCTTCTCCACCTGTCATTAAAAAACCTGTACCAAAATCCTTTACACTTTTTTCAATTAAAGCCATTTGTTTCTCTGATATAGAAGTGGCAGGTACATTGTTAAAAATAATCGATTGATAGGAAAGGTAGCCAGTTAATGAGGTTGGAAGTTTTACAGGCGATAAAATATCCACATCATATCCAGATGATTGCAAAATATTTTTCACATATTCATCCTCAGTATTTTGGACAATCAGCACTTTAGGTGTTGTTTTAATCGTTGTTACCGCTTGGAATTTATTGTTTTCCGTATAAGCATCATTTTCCACTTCCAATTCTGCTCGGTACGTAACAAGTCCCGTTTGATTGACCTTCATGTTGATCGGAAATACATTTTGTCCTTCTTTTACATCGATGTCTTTCGTGACAACTTTTTCGTTATTAGCATATAAATGAAGTTTCCCACTTTTAGCAACATTACTGTCCACGGTTACATGTAAAGAAGCTTGTTCCCCTTTATATAAAGTAGGAGGAAGATCAATGCCACTTATCGCCATATCTTCATAGTTTTCTGATTGCAAAAAATAAGCATCTAATTCAATAGCTTGATTTTTTAATAGTGACACAACCTCTTTTGCCTTGCCTGTCGTTTCATTCCCATCTGTTAGCAACACTAGTCTTCCACCATTATTTTGTACGATGCTGGAAGCTAATGATAAAGCAGCTTGTATATTCGTCTGATCTTGTCCCACTTCTTCACTTAATTTAGTAATTCGCAGTTCGTCTTTGCCCATCATTTGTTCGACAACCGGTTTCTTCCCAAAGGAGATAATGCTGTATTCATCATCTGGATTTTTTTTGTTGATGCTTTTTTCCACCCAGCTAAGCTCGGTATCTGCTGACCCTTTTACACTGGCAGATCTGTCTAGCAAAAATACGACAGGGACATTTTTCTGCGGTATAACTAGCTGTGGAACGGTTAAAGCGAAAATGAGCAACGTAAATAAGCAGGAACGAAGAACGATGATACAATATCCTTCTTTTTTATTGGCACGATTTTTCATTTGTTTTATCGATAAAAACAGAATGATGCTAACTGGCAAAAACAAAAAAAACAGGAAAGGGTATTTAAATTCTACTAGCACGTCGATACACCTCCCATTCGATAATAAGAAGAACGAATGTCAGTAAAGCAAACCAATACCATACTGTATTTTGCTGTACAGCCACTTTCTTCGCTGTGTTTTGGACAGTCTGATCATTAATTGAAAATGATTTTTCTGATTGAATATTTTTTTCCCGATCATCTAAATTTACGGAAAAGTAAAAAACGGCATTACCGGATGTAAGTTGATATACACCTGGATATTTAGGTGCCTGAAAACTTTCTTCGTCAGGACGATAGGACGAAATCACTTCATCTTTTTCATTAAATATTTCCCATTCCTTTATATTAGCATTTAAATTCAGCGATTTTTCTTCTAATGGCTGAAAATCACCAATATAATTGGACTGTGCTGATAGCCATTGATAACTATTATACAAAAATACTGGGAAGCTTGGATGCAGAGGCCAGTCACTGTCTTGAATAGAAAAATTGATATAAATAACCGGCTGTCCATTTATTTTTCCTTTTTGAATAAGGGGAATATCTCCACTTTTCAGGATCGTCTCCAAGTTTTTGTCTTTATTTATATAGGCTTCTTTTATATAGACATCTTTCATATCGACATGGGTAAATAAGGTGTCCTCTTCTAGTTTCAACTCTTCTTTTAACGCCACTTTATTTTTCGATTCATAAAAAAAGATAAGCGGCTGTGACATGTTTTTCCCTACAGAAGAACCATTAAATAAATAAATGCCATCCTTTTTCTTCATAATGTCCGCTTGTTTCTCCATTTGCACAACTTGTAAACCGATTGTAGAAAAACCTTTTAACAAAAAGGCATTTACCGCATCTGGTGCATAAATAGAGGATAAAACACTCGTAAAAATAGCCGTTTGTTTATTATCGATTGTATATTGATCTTCGATATTTATTTTTGCTTCATAATAAGCTTTTTTTGGCAGTGATTCCATCGTAATGATTTTTTGTTCGTTTGGAAGAAGGGTAATCGTTTTCTCCCATACTACCGCTCCTGCACTGACCACTTGAAACGGTACTGTTTCTTTTTGGTTGTTTTGATTTTTAACCATTGCTATCCCGGCTATTCTTTCGTTTTTCTTCGCAACGCCAAAAGATAAGATAGAAAGATTAGAATCCGTTGCATTTCCAACGTTATGGACCTCTGTATAAAAGTTTCGCAAATGTTGTGCCACTGTTTCGTTTGTAACAGCATCTGAAAAGATATGAATGGCACTTTTTCCTTCCACAGCAAGCGATGCTGCCATCTGTGTTGCTTTATCGAAATTGTCATGTGCATACGTTATATCCAAATGATTGATGACGTTGATTATTTTTTTCTGGTCTGTTTCATTATTTACCATAATATTCGGCTGATCATTTACATCTATTAGTGTGACCGATTGATTATTGTTTAAATGATGAACCATCTCAATCGCTTCCTTTTTGCTAGCTTCGAGTTTATTTTGTTGATTTGGCTTACTTGCCATGGAAGCGGAAGTATCAAATAAAAAAATGATTTGCTCTCCCTTTAATCCTTCCTTCCATGTAACAGGCTGCACCAATGCGAATAACAGCAATAATAAGCATAGGAGATGCAGCCAAAACAGCAGATTATTTTGCCATTTATGAAGCCAAGAAGACGCTTTTATTTCATTTACAACTTCTGTCCACAGTAAATTAGAGGGAATCATTTGTTTTGTATATTGCTTGCGAAAAAAATAAAAGAGGATAAACGCAGCAATAAAAATCGTAAAGAAAAAATAGAGCGGATAAACAAATTGCATGCTGAGCTTCCTCCTTATTTTATATAGCCATGTGCACTAAAATCCCGCAGCAGGATGGTTTGAATATCTTTAGCATCAGTTACCAATATGTAATGCACCCCAAATTTTGCACAAAGTGAAGCTAATTCTTTATTATGTTCCGTTACTCTTTTTTTGTATAAGTTTAAAATATGTTGATTCATGCTTACATTTACAGTCGATTGATCTTCGCTGTCTAATAGCTCTATATCACCATGATAAGCAGGAGTTATTTCTGCTTCACTTAACAGTTGAATAAACCAAACATTATAGTGACCAGTGTTTACGCGTTGAAAAAATTCGCTCCATTTTTCAATCGGTTCTAATCCATCTGTAATGAAAATAGTAAGTTGTTGTTTTTTAGCCATCGCATTTCGTGCTGATTCAATAAAACTTGCCGTAGCACTTTCCTCTTGTATATCCATTATTTCATAAAAGGTTCTTTTGCTATGCACGGCCCCTTTTTTGTAAAAGGAGCTTTGAGGAGAAGACAGGGTCGAAAAAAATAAACGATCTTCGTTAGCTAACGTTATAAAACTTAAGCTTGCTGCCAACTGTTTTGCCAGCTCCCATTTTGAGGCGATCGCTTTCATCGACAATGTTGCATCTAAAAAAATGCTGATCAGCACTTCCTTCTCATCCATAAATCGTTTTATATACGCTTTATTGGTGCGGCCATACACATTCCAGTCAATTTGCCTTATATCATCACCCGGCTGATATTTCTTATAATCGGAAAATTCCAAAGAGGATCCGATTGCAGATGACTTTCTTCTGCCGTTTTGCATCCCTCTTTTTTTGTTTTGCAGCTGCAAACTTTTTCTTTGCAGTCTGCTTAATAATTGTTGATAATTGTTCATCTGCTTTTTCCTGCATGCAAACTGATTATGTTTTGCAATATATCCTCGATTACGTCATCAGTAGAAATTCCGGCAATCTCTCCTTCAAAGTTCAAAAGGATGCGATGTCTTAAAACTGGAACTGCTGCATAACGGATATCTGCTAAAGAAACATGTAAGCGACCCAAAGATAGTGCTCTTGCTTTTGCCATTAAAACCATACTTTGCAAGCCTCGAGGTCCGCTGCCATATTGAATGTATTTTTTACCTAATTCAGTTGCATCTTCTGAGTCAGGATGTGTGGCAGAAAGAATCGCAACTGCAATATTTAGCATGTGGTCTGCAAACAAAACCTGTTTTGCTAATCTTTGAAGGGTAAGCACTTGTTCCAGATTGGCCATTCTTTTTAAAGGTACTTGTTCCATATTGGTCGTTTTTAAGATAATTTCTTTCAACTCTGCTTTTGTCGGATATTTCACTTCCAGTTTACATAAAAACCGATCAAGTTGTGCTTCTGGCAATGGGTACGTACCTTCCATATCAATTGGGTTTTGTGTCGCTAAAACAAAAAAAGGAGGGTCTAACTTTTTCGTATTCCCCATGATCGTAACGGTTTTTTCTGCCATCGCCTCAAGTAAGGCACTTTGTGTTTTCGGAGTTGCACGATTTATTTCATCTGCTAATACAATATGATTAAATAATGGTCCTTCATGAAACTGAAACTGCTGTTTTCCCGTTTCATCAGGCTGCAATAGCATCGTTCCTGTAATATCCGCAGGCATTAAATCAGGCGTAAATTGAATTCTTGCAAAGCTTAGATCAAGCACTTCCGAAATAGTCCGGATAAGCATTGTTTTCCCTAAGCCAGGCAGCCCTTCTAATAATACATGTCCACCCGCAATAATACTCCATAATACTTCATCAATCATTTTGTCTTGCCCTACGATAAATTGTTTAATTTCCAACTTGATATTTTCTATTAACGCTTGTGCTTGCTTATAATCTTGTTCTACCATCTCTTTTTCTATCATACTATCCCTACTTTTCATTTGGATTAATGGTGCTAAAATAATTTTTTACTATTCCTTCAAGATCAGACGGGAGCTTATATCTGTCTGTACTTTCGCGATAGGATTGCTCATAATCAGCATACACTTGGTCATATGGCTGCACATTTCCTTTTAACACTGGACCATTCCCTTCAGATAATTCCCCTTGTTTCCCATTGCCTAATACTCCTGTATCTGTTTCTTGATTTTGTTTCCCTTTCACTTTATCCGGAATCGACAACAATTCTCTTGATCCAGTTCCAAAACTAGCACCTGAGCCGCCTGCACCGATTCCTGAACCTGAACCACTAGCCGATCCACTCCCGTTTCCGTTTCCATTTCCATTTCCATTGCCTGACCCGTTGCCACTTCCTGAACCATTTCCATTGCCAGAACCTTTCCCGTTTTCTGAGCCATTTCCATTATTCCCATTTGGATTAGATGGATTATTTCTTCCGGCTCCATTATTGGCGTTCGGATTCGTGTTGTTTTGTGCAGTTTGATTCGTGTTGGACGATGGATTTGTATTGGCTGCCGTGTTTGTATTTGTGTTCGGAGTAGTAATTCCGTTTGCGGTACTTTGCTGCTGCAAATAATGGTTCAAACTAGCTAGTTCATTTTGCGCGGAAGCTAATTCCTGAAGCTTGCTTTCTGACTGCAGCATATCTTCCATTTGCTTCATCATTTGTTTAAGCTGTTCTTCTGTTAGTTTCCGATCATACCCGGACAGTTGATTTAAGGCATTTTTCTGCTCTGCCGTTAATGATTTATACTGCCTGTTCGCGTCTTTCCATTCTTTTTCTAGAAGTTTTGCATTTTTTTGGGCAAGCGCTTCTGCCAAAGAATTTAAGCCGCTATCTTTGAGCTGTTTTTCTGTGTTTTCTAGTGCGGTTTTTTTATTAATTTCTTTATTGCTTTTTAATTGGAGCTTTTTCGTTTCCTTTTCAATCGAATGCAAGGCTTTTTTTACGGTATCTGATTTATTTAACTCTTTATCGATTTTTTTTAACGTATCAGCAATGTTTTTATTTGGTTCTTTTGTGATTTTTTTATCTAGCTCTTTTTTCGTTTTTGCAATTACTTTTATTTCTTTTTCCTTTTCCTTTCCAAATTGAAAGGCAGACGACGGGAATTGCAGTAAAACAGCATAGGAAGCAAAACACAAAAAAGCAAGGATCATTAATTTTGGATAAAAGTAATTCTTTTTTCTTTGAAAAACTTGAAACTGCTTTATTTTCATTTCCTGCAATGCTTGCTGCACTACTACTTGTTCCTTTGCACCATTACTATGCAAATAATGAAAGGCAGTGATCGCATAATCTTCCGCTACATACTCATTAAATAAAGCAACAGCTTGTTTGCTAGTAGGATATTTCATCCATAAGCGAATGATAAAAACAAGGAGAATAACGCCACAGCATGCAAAAATGTACCAGTAAATAAACGGAATAACGAATATATTTGCTAAAAGATAACCGAATAAGAGGACACCTCCTGCTTCTAAAAGCAGGAAGTGCAGTTCTTTTGCTAATAATTCCATCAATAACGAACGTTTTATCGGTTTTAATAAAGATAAAAATTGCTTTTCATTATCCATTTTCATTCCTCACTTTATTATCCCTTTTTCATATTCGGTCTAAGTTTACGGATGCTAATCGTAAGCGATGCAATGATTATGACTGAATAAGAAATAACATACGCTACCCACATCGGAAAATCTATCCCTGATTGCCCCTTTATTTCAGCAAGCAGCTCTGGTTGAAACATTCCGCCTAAAATAACACCTGGATTTAACATCGCGATAAAATAAAAATACGGAGAATCAACTTGATGTCCTTGGGCATTTATCATCGCCAGCTGATACAATATTAAAGCTATTACAGCAGTTCCACCTGCAAGAAACAGAACAGAACTGTAAGTGGTTACCATCGAAACAATCGTTTTTCTTATTAAAGTAGAAAATAGGACGCCTAAACTCCCGATGGCAATCATCGTAAACAAAAAGAACATAAATGTATAAAAAATTTGTGTAGGAGAAACGCCTCCATATAAAAACACCAAACTATACAAAGGCAAACTAGCAAATAATAAGAGAACTAAATAAGAAAGGGAAGACAATAGTTTTCCTATCACAATTCCGATGCTGCTTTGTGTTGTCGTAAGAAGTATATTTAACGTTTGCCTTTCCCTTTCACTGCTAATAACTCCCCCTGTTAACCCTGGAGTAATAAACAATATCAGGCATAGTTGGATAAAAGAAAATAACATAAACATATCACGGCTGTTTTCAGGTTTAAAAAACCCATTTGTATTCGAAAGCATTCCTATATACATATAACCGATTAAAAGAATGCTTAGTGCAAGCAAATAAAAGAGCAAGCCAAGAAAGCTCTTTCCTGAACGAAACCGTAATTTAATCTCTTTATTTAACACAGGATTCATAAAAAAGGACTTCAAGAAAATTCAACCTCCTTTGTTATTTCCATAAAGATATCTTCTAAATTCGTTTCCGCTTGAGAAAAACTAACGATAGGAATATCTAGTAACATTGCCTTTTTTAGGAGCTGCATTTGCTCTTCGTCACTGCCTTTATATAAAAATTGAACGGTTTTATTGTCGCCAATACGTTCTACTTTAGATACTTGAAAATTTTCTTCTAAAAAATGTATCGTTTTTTCGACATCTAACGTGATGACCGTAATTAGTTTTTCACTTTGAAGCTGCTGTTGAATATCAGAAACTGCTCCTTGTGCTACCATGACGCCTTGATCTAAAATCCCGATCACATCACACATTTCCGCTAATTCAGGCAGTATATGAGAAGAAATCATAATCGTTTTTCCCATCTTTTTTAACTCTTTTAATATTTCTCTCATTTCAACACGAGCTCTAGGATCTAATCCGGATGCAGGTTCATCCAAAATAAGAACGGCTGGATCATGAATAAGACTGCGTGCTAAACAAAGACGCTGCTTCATTCCTCTTGAAAGTAAATCAACATATTCTCCTCTTTTATGAGATAAATTCACTAATTCTAACAGCTGAGGGATTAATTTTTGACGCTCTACCGCACTGATGCCATAGCTTGCTCCATAAAAATCCAAATATTCCTCTGCTTTTAATTGATCATATACACCAAAAAAATCCGGCATATATCCAAGTTGTTTGCGTACTTCTTTTGGCTCCTCGATAATGTTAAAGCCATTTATATAGGCAGTGCCAGAAGTTGGGGCCAATAAGGT
Source organism: Niallia sp. 01092 (assembly GCF_052318935.1). NCBI lineage: Bacteria > Bacillati > Bacillota > Bacilli > Caryophanales > Bacillaceae > Niallia > Niallia sp. 01092. The sequence goes on from NZ_JBQRKO010000009.1 coordinate 105,280, forward strand.
AGACAACATAGAAAATGTCGTTGATTTGCCTGCTCCATTTTGTCCAACAAAACCAAATACTGTTCCTTTGTCTATCGTTAAATTTAAAGGGTGCAACGCAGTAAACTTTCCGTAATTTTTGGAAAGATCATGAATCTCTATCATTCTTTTACCTCTCCTTTTAGCTTAATAGGCGGCATTGATACGTAAGGATCTCCACTCGACATCTTTTTAATCCGAATCATAATCGAACCTTTAACTGATATATACTGACCAACTTTCTCTTTATTCGCAATAAACGAACCGTTTATGCCTTCATATTTTTTTGTTTCGTTATTATAAATCGTAAATTCAGCTCCTGCTGCTCTTTGCCCTTGAATGTCCAATGACTGAAAAGACATTTTATTCAGATCAAAAGAATTCGGAACTTGGAGATTATATGCGTATTCACCCGTTTCTACCAATAAATCATGGATAACTGATTTGCTATATATCGCACCTTTCATAATGGTAATTTTTTTATCAAGGTTTTGCTCTGTAAAAGTAAATTTGCCTGAAAAATGATTACCCAATGAAATAGGTTGCATAATGATGCTTGTTTTGTTCTTTTTCACCTGATCATCTACTAGATTAACAGAGATAATTTCATCCTCTGTTATCCCATAAATAATCGGTTTACTTCCTTCGTTCATTTCTATCCATTGATTTTGTGCAACAGCATTTTCAAGTACTTTCGCACGAAATTCCGTTAAATCTTTACCTTTATAGCTTCCAAGATAATATCCATGAGAATTTTGATCAATTGGTGCAGAAAAGTATGGTTCATTTTTTGCTGCATTAATATTTTTTGTTTCTCCTGCTTTTAAACTGCCGATTTTAATTTTGTCTTTTCCAGACCAAATATAAACAGCGGAAAAATTATACGGGAAATTATTTTTAATCGTTCCTGTTATTGTTTTTTCTGCACTATTTAAGTTTGGTTCAAATCCGCCTTTTAATTGCTTTATAGCGTTTCCAACCATTGTTCGATTAGACCAATATTCAACATCAGTAAAATGTATTTCACTCATTTGTCGTTTTTCTGTTGTTACCGATTCTTTTTTATAGTTGGAATAACCTGCAAAAGGAATTGGCGTATATTCAGAACTTTTAAAGTCAAGCGTATAATCTCCAGCATTTTTACTTAATAAAGTGGTAGCATAATATCCTGTTAAATAATTATTTTCATATTTAAACATCCCCATTTCATTAAATTGAGAAGATTTAATGCGATCCTTTGCTCCAACGATAAACAAACCTGCTGACAGCAAAATAGCAATACTAGGTATAATCCACCAAGCATATTCTCTTTTATCTTTTTTCTTTAAAACAAAATACAGCACTGGAACAACCACAATCAAATAACTAAGCAAAATGCCAATGATCAACAAAATTGAAAAGTTCGAGCTTTTAAAATACTCATTTGATTCAAAAAAAGAATAGTATAAATCACTCCAAAAACCACTTGAGTATTGCTGACTATTTAACGTTTGCGTATTTTGCGAAAACAACAACTGTTCAAACCAATTGGCATACATATCCGAAGTCAGCAAATTAGGATCATGAAGTGAAAAAGCAGTTTGGATGATCAAGCCATTTCCAACCTTTTTTTTCGCAATAATTGGTGTATTTTTACTTTTGGAAATCACTTCACTTCCATCAGTAAGGGTTGTTTCATATGAAGAAATAGAAAAATCTTTTACATTTCCATTGTTGCCACTATGTATAGCAGTGCTTGAAATAGTCGTTTCTTTGCTGGCTTTTAATGGCAGCAAAGAATGAAGATCACCATAATCTTGTTCACTATTAGGCTTACTGCCCGTAATCAATATTCCGCCTTTTACTATCCAATCATGTATAGACTTTTGCTGTAATTCACTTAATTCTGACAGAGAAAAGTCGTCAGCTAATAAGTAATTAATCGCTTCTAAACCAATGGAGCTGTCTGGCATCTTTTCTTTTGTCAGTTCTACGGTTTTAACAGAATTACTGGGCAAATCCCGCAAGCTTTTGTATTGATCGTATTGTTCACTTAAAATTCCGAGTGTATAGTCTGTAATAAAATTCGCTTTTATATTTTTTACACCAGTAAAACTCGCTTGGACACCGTCCTGCCAATTCCCTTTATACAATCGGATCGCATTGTTGCTATTTTCTGTATTTAAACCAGAAAGAGAAATGGTATAAGTTTTTTGACTATTGGCAGGTACATCAATTGCTAATACTTTGCTTCCTCCCATCTCATATGATGGAGAATTCGGTAATAATAAATCCCCTTTAAACGCTTTTCCCGTATTTTCAACTGTAATTGTAAGCGGGTAGCCTTTTCCTTCTCCTATTTTTCCGTCAAAACCTGCTTCTGTCGTAATTTTTAAATCACTTGCTATTTTTTTTGCAAAAGCCTCTCTTTCTGTAACGGAAAATAATAACCAAATTAACACTAAAACGATGATTGCCTTTTTTGAGGTCTTCAACATTCATCCTCCATTCCATATAATAATCGGTAAATTTTTTTCAACCACTTAATAAACGATCGTAAGTGTCGATTCCCCTACACTTTTTTTCATTTTTTTGTAGATTTTTTTATTAACTGGTATTTTTACACTCTGTTTAACCTTATTGTAAATAATCATAATATTCAACTAAAAAAAGGAATTTATATAGAATAGATTTTTTGTATCGAAATGAGCATACTAAAAAAGCTGATTACATTTTGTAATCAGCTTTTTCTTTATTCTTCGGCTTCTTCCACTAAATTAGAAAATAAACCGTACACATATTTTTCTGGATCAAATGGTTGTAAATCGTCCATCTTTTCTCCTAAACCAACTAATTTAACAGGAATATTTAATTCATTGCGGATAGCTAAAACGATGCCGCCTTTTGCTGTCCCATCTAATTTCGTTAACACAATTCCACTAACATTAGTTGCCTCTTTAAATGTTTTTGCCTGCACTAACGCATTTTGTCCCGTTGTTGCATCCAATACTAATAGTACCTCATGGGGTGCTCCTGGAATTTCTCTCTCAATCACTTTTTTCACTTTTGCCAATTCATTCATTAAATTCACTTTATTTTGCAAGCGGCCGGCCGTATCACATAAAAGAATATCTGCATTACGAGACTTCGCAGCATGCACGGCATCATACATTACCGCGGCAGGATCAGATCCTGCTACTTGCTTTATTACGTCAACGCCTACACGTTCTCCCCAAACTTCCAGCTGCTCAATTGCTCCAGCTCGGAATGTATCTCCTGCAGCTAATAATACCTTTTTTCCTTCTGACTGATAATAATGAGCTAATTTTCCAATGGTAGTCGTTTTCCCAACGCCATTAACGCCAACAAAAAGAATAACGGTCAATCCATTCTCTTGCACATTTATTGTCGAAGAAGAATCATCTCCATTTTCATAAATTGCAATTAGCTTCTCAGAAATAACGGCCTGTACTTCTTTTGGATCTTGAATATTTCTTCGTTTTACTTCTTTTTTTAATTCATCAATTAACTCCATAACGGTGTCAAATCCAACATCGGCACCAATTAAAATTTCTTCCAACTCTTCGAAGAAATCTTCATCGACTTTTCGATATCGTGAAACAAGATCATTTACTTTTTCTGAAAAATTATTTCTTGTTTTAGACAATCCTTCTTTAAACTTTTCTGATACCGCAGTTGTTTGCTGGGTCATTTTTTCTTTTAATTTTTTAAAAAAGCTCATATATTTCCCTTCTTTCATTAGAGAAGCGCAGGCGCTGGAGCTAGACACTCATCTAAGTTAAAAATTTTATACTTCTTATCTTTTGGCTCTGTTAAACTTGCCTGTTGTTGATTTCCGTTCCAGGCGTTCGCTTTCCGCGGGCGGTCCGGGAGCCTCCTCGGCGCTGTGCGCCTGTGGGGTCTCCCTCTGACTCGCTTTTCCCGCAGGAGTCTCACGCCTTCCACTCCAATCAACATAGTGCCAAAATCAACAATTAGCTTTATTAACATAGCCAATCATTTAAGAACTGCGTAAGCCGCCTTGTTTGATTAATTAGCTACAAGGCTGTCCATTTCGCTTAACTTTACCGATACTAATTTGGAAACACCAGATTCCTGCATGGTGACACCATAAAGAACATCTGCTCCTTCCATTGTGCCTTTTCGATGGGTGATAACAATGAACTGGGTTTCACTGCTATATGATTTTAAGTACGAACTGAATCGAAATACATTCGCTTCATCTAATGCCGCTTCTACTTCATCTAAAATACAAAATGGCACCGGGCGCACCTTTAAAATCGAAAATAATAGGGCAATGGCTGTTAATGCTCTTTCACCGCCAGATAAAAGCCCAAGGTTTTGCAGTTTCTTCCCAGGGGGCTGTGCCACAATTTCAACTCCAGTATTTAATAGATCATCAGGATTCGTTAAGCGTAAATCTGCACGTCCTCCACCAAATAACGCTTGAAAGACCGGTTCGAAATGAGTCTTTATTCCTGTAAATGTTTGTTCAAATCTTTTTTTCATTTCAGTGTCCATTTCATCAATCACTTGGAATAAAGTATCTTTGGCATTTTCTAAATCTGTTTTTTGCTCGATTAAAAAGTTATAACGCTCTGAAATTCGTTCATACTCTTCAATCGCTCCTAAATTGACCGTGCCCATTTCTTCAATTGCCAATTTTATTAGCTTTACTTGTTTGCGTGCGTCTTCCACTTGTATCGTCATTGGATACTCTGCTTTTGCTCCTTCAAATGTCATCATATATTCTTCCTGAAGGTTTGAAAGTCTTGTGTCAAGCTCCACGTCTGTCCGGTTCAGCCTGATTTCTTCATCATTTAATGCTTGAACCATTCCGCGATGAATCCGGCGATGTTCCTTAATATCCAGCTCTAAATCTTCTTCTGTCATTTGTAGTTGCAGACGTTCTTCCCGTCTTTGCGAAATAAGCTTCGTTGTTTCCTTTTTTTCTTTTAGCTTTTGTGCCGCTTCATTCTCTAAATATTCTTCTCCCGAATGGCTTGATGTCATCTCGGATGAAAGCAGCTCTAAATCTTCTTTTACATTCGTCCAGTTTTCTTCCTTCTCTTTTAATTCTATTGTTAGTATGGAAAGCTTTTCTTCCGCATGGGTTAACTGCTGTTTTTTGCTTGCATATTGAACGCGCAATTCTCCCATTTCATGGACAACCGTTTCTTTCGATAAGCTTTGTTTATTTTTTTTATCTGTTAAAACTGTTATGTCATGATCCAAGTCCGATATCTTTTGCTTTTGTGTTTCTAATGATTGTTTTAACTCCTGTTGTCTGTTTTGCAATGTTTGATTTTCTTGAACAAAATCAGCTTTATTACGATCATACAAAGATAATTTTTCATTCATTGTTCTTTCTTCGAACTCTATTTCTTTTAAATTATCTTTACATAATTGCAATTGAAAACGAAGATCCTCTGCATGGTCTTGAATTTTTTCTAAACTGGATGCCTCTGTATGCAACGTGCCTTTCCCTTTTTTTAGTTGATCCTCTAATTTAAGGGATGTTTTTTCCATTTCAAAAATCTTCGCCTTTAAATCTTCTAACTCCCCTTTACGTGTTAGAATCGACGCAGTCTTTTGTTTTATGGCACCACCTGTCATGGAACCGCCTGGATTGACAATTTCCCCTTCTAACGTTACAAAGCGGGATCGATAGTTCAAAAGCTTTGCCATCTCATTGGCACCTTTTAAATCTTTTGTAATAATAACATTCCCTAATAAATTGTGCATAATATCATGGTAGGGAGAATCATAACGAATAAGATTTGCTGCAATGCCAATAAAAGCAGGGTGATTTTGAATAAGTCGAAGCTGGGAATCAGCTAATGTTTTCCCTTTAATAACATTCATTGGCAAAAAAGTTGCCCGTCCAAATGCATGCTTCTTTAAATAAGCAATAGCCTCGCGTCCATTTTGTTCTGTTTCGACAACAAGATGCTGCATGCTTCCACCAAGAGCAATTTCCATGCTTACACTGTATTTTTTTGGGACATGCATTAATTCAGCAACCGCTCCATGAATGCCATTTAACGACTTTCCTCTTGCTTTTAATACTTCTTTTACACCTTGGAAAAAACCGGCATAATCATCTTCTAAATCCTCTAGCATTTCTTTACGCGACTTTGCCTGCTGAATAAATTGATACGACTGATACAGCGACTTTTCCAATTTTTGCAGTTTGTTTACCAAATCCTCAACTGCTGCTTGTTTCACTGCCAACGATTCATTAATCGTTTCAAGTTCATCGGCAAGCTGAGTTGATTTCTGGATCATTTCCTGCTTTTTTTCAAGTATTTGTTGTCTTTCATTTGTATGTTTTGCATTATCCGCTTCCAGCTGCGTTGTTCGTCGATCTTGATTTTCTAACTGTTGATTTATATAGTTTATTTCATTATTTGCCGCAGCCTGCTCATTTAATAGCTCTATATAATCACTTTTTAACGTTTCAATCTTTTCTTCTAAATTTTCATTTAACAGCTGCAAATCTTGTTCATTTTTCTTTAAACACGCCTCTATCTGTTGTGCTTCTGATTGCAGCTGTTTAACTGCCTGTTGCTGCTTGCTTATTTCAACTGTTACATCCTTTATTCTTGCTTCTAGCTCTTGTTTATTTTTTTCCAACTGCTCTCGGTTCTGGGCAGCATTTTTTTTTCTTTCTTTTAAAACTTCTTTTTTTCCTTCTAATTTCTCCAACTCTTCACTTACTGCTAGCAGTACTTGCTGAAGATTGTCTATTGATTCATCTAATGCAGAAAGATAGTTTTTCGTTTCTTCCATCTTTGCTTCTTTTCCTTGTAAAAGGGAAGATAGCTTTAATTCTTCTGCTTTATAATTGGTTACCTGTTTAGAGATTTGTTCGTATTTTTTATGAGCTTCCTCAATATCATAAACCATTAATGCTACTTCAATTTGTTCTAGGTTTTCTTTTTGCTCTAAATAGTCTTTTGCTATCGAGCTTTGAATTTTTAATGGTTCTACTTGCCCTTCTAATTCAAAAAGAATATCATGGACACGATTTAAATTTTCTTGTGTTTCAACAAGTTTGCTTTCGGCCTTCTTTTTTCTTGTTTTATATTTTAATACACCTGCCGCTTCTTCAAAAATGGATCGGCGTTCTTCTGCTTTACTGTTTAAGATTTCTTCCACTTTCCCTTGACTGATAATGGAAAACGCTTCTCTTCCTAAACCAGAATCCATAAATAAATCGATAATATCTTTTAATCGGCAATTTTGTTTATTAATAAGGAATTCACTTTCTCCTGAACGATAAACTCTTCTTGTTACACTCACTTCATGAAAATCCAGCGGCAGAAAATTATCGTCGTTTTCTAATGTTAAAGTAACCTCTGCAAAGTTTACAGCATTTCTTGTATCACTTCCTGCAAAAATAACATCCTCCATTTTACTGCCACGAAGAGATTTAGCTGATTGTTCCCCTAGAACCCAGCGAATCGCATCGGTTATGTTACTTTTTCCACTCCCGTTCGGACCGACTACTGCTGTTACTCCTGGGACAAAATCGACAGAAATTCGATCTGCAAAAGATTTAAATCCAATCACATCTAACCGTTTTAAAAACATCTTCCTCACCCCCGGTTCTTCTATATGAGGTTATTCAAAAAGTCCGGGAAGCCTAACCGTCGAATCTATACATTACTTCCGCACCTCGACCTTTTCCGCTTTTATTATCCCCCTTTTTGAACACTCACTAATTGTTTTTTCCTGATGTTTTGTATGGTGAATAAGAATTACTGTTGTTTATCTTTCTCTGTTCTATATGTTTGCATATTGTTTGCTACATTTGTTTTAATAGGACTTTCCGTTTTTAGCATCGACAAAGCCATTTGAGCAGCGTGTTGTTCTGCTTCTTTTTTGGAACGTCCACTCCCTGTACCCAGTTCTTTACTGTTTAAGAACACTTGAGAAACAAATTCTCTATTATGTGCTGGCCCCTTTTCTGATAGTATTCGGTATTCTAACGTTCCAAAAGCGTCTCTTTGTATATATTCTTGCAGCTGGCTTTTAAAATCCATCACATGAGAAAAAGCACCGGCATTTATTTTCGGAAATATTACTTTTTCTAGAAAATTTACAACTACCTCAATTCCTTGATCTAAATAAAGGGAACCAATAAATGCTTCAAAAACATCAGCAAGTAAAGCAGGTCTTGTTCTGCCTCCGGTCATTTCTTCCCCTTTTCCTAACAGCACAAAACTGCCAAATGATAATTCGTTTGCAAAGGTAACGAGAGAAGGTTCACATACAATAGCCGCTCGTAATTTCGTTAATTCTCCTTCGCTCATCATTGGATATTTTTTAAAAAGGAATTGTGAAACAGTCAGTTCTAACACTGCATCCCCTAGAAATTCAAGTCTTTCGTTATCTTCATGCGGCTTTCTACGATGCTCATTCACATATGATGAATGGGTAAAAGCTTGTTTTAACAGTTTTTCATTATTAAATGGAATACCAATTTGTTGTTGTAACTCTTTTATTTTTTTATCGTTTGGACGAATCATTCTTTTTTCTTTTCCGTTGCCTCGCATTTTGCCTCCACCTTAGCCCTAAGTTTACATATCCATTTTAAGTTTAAGTAAAATAGATAAAAAACGCAAAGAAACTTGGAAAGTTTTTTCTTTCCAAGTGTCTACCATCTCTCTGACAAAGGATACATATCCCTTTTGCGACAGTCTCAACACTACACTGAAAGCTCCGCTATAAACGGAGCTCTCAGGCTGTCGACAAACGCTCGCTTTCTTCGTTGTTCGCCTTACTCAGATGCTCATTACCAAACCACGGTAATTCCGCTCCTCCTAAGGCTTCACGCCTCGAAAGACAAACGTTTTCAATCAGCCTGAAGTTCCTGCAAAAATGAGTCTGTCAATACTCTTAAAGCTCCGCTATAAACGGAGCTTTAAAGTTTGCGACTTATCGATTACTTATGTAATTAACAGCATCACCTACTGTAGCAATCTTTTCAGCGTCGTCGTCAGAGATCTCCATATCGAACTCATCTTCTAATTCCATAACAAGTTCTACTACATCTAGAGAGTCTGCACCTAAATCATCTTTAAATGAAGCCTCAAGTGTTACTTCTGATTCTTCTACACCAAGACGATCAACAACGATTTTTGTTACACGTTCTAATACATCTGCCATTTTCTTTTCACCTCCTCTCAAATGCATTATAGAGTATTTTACTCAAATAATAAATGCTCTTTTTTACCGTTTACTTAAAAATAATAAGAAAAGTGTAGGCACCTTGCTAAGCCCCGAAGAAAAATGTTCATTTGACTCGAAAGTGTTTTTTACATTTAGAGGCATAGGGTTATTTTTCACAGGGGCTAGGTGCTGAAGCTAGACATCCATCAAACTTCAAAAATTATGCATTCTTATCTTCTAAAATACTCTTTTATCTGCATGCTTACATATACATACCACCATCTATATGCAATGTCTGGCCAGTCATATAACTGCTTTCATCAGATGCTAAGAAAACAACTGCATTAGCAATATCCTCCGGCTTTCCGAATGCTCCTAATGGAATTTGGCTTAGCATGGCTTCTTTTACATCATCTGTTAATTTATCTGTCATATCAGTTGTAATAAATCCTGGTGCAATCGCATTAACGGTAATATTTCTTTGTGCCAGCTCTTTTGCAGTTGTTTTTGTAAAGCCAATTACACCTGCTTTAGCGGCAACATAGTTTGCTTGACCAGGATTGCCTGTCACACCAACTATCGATGTGATATTAATAATACGACCTTTTCTTTGCTTCATCATCGGGCGTGTAACAGCTTTTGTGCAAAGAAATACGCCTTTCAGATTCGTATTAATAACATCATCCCATTCTGATTCCTTCATACGCATTAATAAATTATCTTTTGTGATGCCAGCATTATTCACTAAAATATCAATCGCGCCAAAAGCATCCAGCGTTTGTTTGATCATATCTGCTACTGCATCACCATTTGATACATCACATTGAATAGCAATAGCTTCTCTGCCTAAGTTTTTTATTTCTTGAACGACTTCGTTCGCACGATCTACACTTCCAGCAAAGTTTACGGCAATGTTTGCTCCTTGTTTTGCAAGCTCTAGTGCAATGGACTTTCCTATGCCTCTTGAAGCACCTGTTACTAAAGCTGTTTTCCCTGCTAATTTCATGGTTAATTCTCCCCCTTTAATGCATCTGCAACTGATTTACTCGTTTCTTCATCATAAATTGAGAAAATTTGTGCTTTCCGATTTATTTTTTTCACTAATCCTGCCAATACTTTACCTGGGCCGATTTCAATAAAGGTATCTACCCCTAATTCCATCATCTTGTTAACAGAATCTTCCCATAAGACCGAGGAATATAATTGTTCGATTAAAAGCTGCTGAATCGTTTCCTTGTTTTCAACCGGAGCAGCCGTTACATTTGCAAAAACCGGCACTTTTGCATCGTTCATATTAACATCATCTAAAATCTTAGAAAATTTAACTGCTGCAGGCTTCATTAATTCCGAATGAAACGGTCCGCTCACTTCTAAAGGAATTGCTCGTTTAGCACCAGCTTCTTTTGCCTTTTCACATGCAAGTTCGATTCCTTTTGCTGTACCAGAAATAACAATTTGTCCTGGGCAATTTAAATTTGCCAGCTGCACTGCATTTCCTTCATTTGTAACAGCTTCCGTTACTTCTGTAAGAATGTTTCTGTCTAAACCTAATATAGCAGCCATTGCACCTTGACCTGAAGGTACCGCTTCTTGCATATATTCACCGCGTTTGCGAACTGCATAAACAGCATCTTCAAATGCTAATACACCACTTGCTACAAGCGCAGAGTACTCTCCTAAACTATGTCCAGCAACATAGTCTGCTTCTATGCCAAATTGTTTAAAATGTTCTAATAAAGCAATACTTGTTGTTAATAGTGCTGGCTGTGTATTATATGTTAATGTTAATTCTTCTTTAGGCCCTTCAAAAATCAGCTTGCTTAATGGAAAACCAAGCTTTTCATCTGCTGTTTTATAAAGGGATGCAGCTTTAGCAAAATTCTCTGCTAATTCTTTTCCCATCCCTACTGTTTGGGAACCTTGACCTGGAAAAACAAACGCAATTTTACCCATAAAAAAAATCATCCTTTCATAAATATGCAAACTATAGACAATTTACCACCTTTTTTGTTGCTCACGGTCAAAAGAAAACTCTTTCGATTAGTCATGAAAACTTAAAAATGGAACTTTCTCTAAATTCTGCCACTAGTCCGTGTTCAAAAAGGTAACAAATTAGAAGCAAGCCAACGAAGAGATTAGAAGCTTTAGTTTAGTGCCTTTTTGAACAACCTCTACTATACTTTTGTTGTTTCAATCGTTGCTTTAATCGTATCAATTACTTCAGATTGCACGACTTCTCTCGCCTGCCTAATCGCATTATATATCGCATTGCTATCAGAAGAGCCATGAGCTTTAATAACAGGCGCATTCAAACCAAATAGTGCAGCGCCTCCATATTCCGAGTAATCGAGTTTATTGCGGAGCTCTTTTAAATTTGGCTTTAAAATGCCTGCAGCAAGTTTAGTTTTTAAATTGCTTGTAAGGGCAGCTTTCAACATTTTAAATATCGATAATGCTGTTCCTTCAATTGTTTTTAATACCATATTTCCGGTAAATCCGTCTGTAACCACGACGTCACAAACCCCGTCTAATAAATCTCTTGCTTCCACGTTTCCGATAAAATGAATATTGTTGTTTTGCTGTAAAAGTTCAAACGTTTTTTTTGTTAGTTCATTTCCCTTTGTGTCTTCCGAGCCAATATTCAACAACCCTACTCTTGGATTTTTTATGCCAAGAACCTTTTCTGTATAAATGCTGCCCATCATCGCGTATTGTTCTAAATGAATCGGTTTTGCATCCACATTTGCTCCAACATCTAATAAAAGAAAACCATCACCAGCAATAGTCGGCAAAGTAGGGGAAAGGGCGGGCCGCTCAATGCCGTCAATTCTTCCAACAATAAATAATCCTGCCGCCATTAAGGCGCCTGTGTTTCCGGCAGAAATAAACGCATCTGCTTTTCCTTCTTTTACTTGGTTGGCACCAAGTACCATACTGGCATTCTTTTTTTTGCGTACAGCACGTACCGGTTCGTCTGTTGCAAGAATTTTTTCCTCTGTATGGATAATTTTAATTCTTTCGTTCGTTGTTAAGTAGGATTGGATCTGCTTTTCGTCCCCAATAAGGATAAGCTCCACATCACTAAAAGCTTGAATCGCTTTTTCTGCGCCTAAAACTATTTCCTTTGGTGCGTGATCCCCACCCATTGCATCAATTGCAATTTTCATATTTGTATCTCCTGTTTACCGTTATTTTTTGCCCGATACATTTCAAACTCGCCTTTAAAAACTAGTTCTGAATTAACAAAGCTATTTACTTCCACAAAGGTTCTGCCATGCTCTGTATCTATATGAACCACTTTCGCTTTTGCTATAATTCTTTCTCCTATTTTAACAGATCGTGTAAATTGAATATTTGCTTTAGCTGTAAGCGCAACATCCACATTAATTAATGCAACTGCCAATGAGTTGGCTTGTGCAAATAAATAGTGTCCTCTCGCTATGCCGTTACGTTTAAAAACATGTTCTTCATTTACTTCAAATATGGAAATTGCAGATTTATCCAGTTCCATATCAATGATTTCGCCAATTACTTCTTCTAGTGGCAACGACTTTACTTCGTCATCAAATGTTTTTTCTGCAACATTTTTTATCCGTTCTCTTAATTCAGGAATCGATAATTCCAAACGATCAAGACGAATGGTTTGCACACTAACAGAGAATTTTTCTGCTAAATCTTCATCTGTAATAAAAGGAGTGTCTTTAATTGTCTTCACCAACAACAGTTGGCGTTCCTTTTTATTTCTTCTCATTTGCAACACCGTCCATGATATTAAGACTAGGTACTAATAGTAGTATATAATTAAAAAAGGTAGATTGCAAGTTAGCATCTACCTTTTTTTATTTAATCTAATTTCTCACCAGAAAACACGCCTGTTTCGGTTAACAAATCTCGCAAATGCTTATATTCTGTCCCTTCCCAAAAAGCGGTTGACTGAATGAGCATCGCTGCATCATTTCTGGCAGTTTCTAATGTTCGATAATCGTGAACCATATCTGCCATCTTAAATTCTGGCAGCCCACTTTGCTTTTTGCCGAAAAAATCACCTGGTCCTCGTAGTTCTAAATCTTTTTCACTAAGGACAAAACCATCATTTGTTTCGGTCATTATTTTCATTCTTTCTTTGCCGACATCTGTTTTCGGATCTGCCATTAATACACAGTATGACTGTGCGTCTCCACGGCCTACACGTCCCCGAAGCTGATGAAGCTGAGATAAGCCAAATCTTTCTGCATCATAAATTAACATAAACGTTGCATTTGGCACATTTACCCCCACTTCTACTACGGTTGTACTGACAAGAATTTGAATCGTATTGCTGCTGAACTTTTTCATGATGTCATCCTTTTCATCAGGGGGAAGTTTTCCATGCATTAATCCAACTTTGTAGCGATTTTGAAAGAAGGTAGAAAGGGTGCTATGTACATCCAACGCATTTTGAACATCTAATTTTTCTGACTCTTCAATAAGAGGACAAATAACATAACTTTGTCGACCTTGAGAAAGTTCTTTTTCCATAAATTGCAGAATTCGTGTTAACATATCGTGTTTAGCCCAATACGTTTCAATACTTTTTCTTCCTGCAGGCATTTCATCAATGATGCTGACATCCATCTCGCCAAACACTGTGATTGCAAGCGTTCTTGGAATAGGAGTTGCTGTCATAAACAGCACATCCGGGTTTTCCCCTTTTTCCCGCAACACCCTTCTTTGATTCACCCCAAAACGATGCTGCTCATCTGTGATAACTAACCCTAATGATTGAAATTCCACATCCTCTTGAATAAGAGCATGTGTACCAATTAATACATGAATCGTTCCTTCTTTTAATTCCTGCAATAATGCTTTTCTTTTTTTCCCTTTCACTGAGCTTGTAAGCAATGCACATGAAACGCCAAAAGGCTCAAACATTTTTTGCAGCGAATCTGCATGCTGTTCCGCTAAAATTTCTGTTGGCACCATCAATGCCCCTTGATAGCCTGAAAGAATAGTCGCATAGAGAACAATTGCTGCAACTACCGTTTTCCCTGAACCAACATCTCCTTGTAAAAGGCGATTCATTCGAAAAGGACTTTTCATATCTTTTAAGATTTCATTTACTACTCTTTTTTGCGCATTCGTTAACGGAAATGGCAATTGATGAATAAATTCTTTTAATGAATCCAATTGATAATGCTGCTCGATCCCTTGTGAGTGTTCCCGCTCATATTTTCTCAGCGCCTGCATTTTTAACTGAAACAGTAAAAATTCTTCATAAACAAAGCGTCGCCTCGCCTGTTTTAACTCTTCTCTGCTAGCGGGAAAATGAATCGTGCGAAGAGCTTCTTTTCTAGGAAGAAGTCGGTATTTTGTTAATATGGAGCTTGGAAATATTTCTTCTATTTTGTTATCATATTGGTCTAGAGCTATCGAAATAAACTTTCTCAACCCTTTAACCTTAACATTTCCTTTTACTGCATATACTGGTTCAAAATCTTGTGCTTTTTGGTTGCTGCCAATTTGCATCTCGTTTGCTGTTATAGTCTGACGATGCTGATCCCATTTCCCTGTAACTGTAACAAGTTGATTTGCTGCTAATTTGCTTTTTAAATAAGGCTGGTTAAAAAATACAACGCTGATTAAATAATTCTCTACTAATAATTTAATCGTTAATCTTGATCTTTTTTTTCCGTAATAAACAAGGGACGGTTCACTATGAACCTTCCCTTCTACCGTCACTTTCTCTTCATGTTTGATTTCCTCTAAGTTGCGGAGCCGATAGTCTTCATAACGATAGGGGAAGTATTCCAGCAAATCATAAATAGTACGAATATTCATCTCTTCCAGTTGTTTTTTTGTTTCGGAGCCAATTCCTTTAATATGATCTAGTGATTGATGCAATACTTCGTTCACTTTATAACGCAGCTTTCCCAAAGATTTCTGCTTTTAATTTCCTTGCAGTTGGTGTTGCTGCCAACCCTCCTTGTGCAGTCTCTTTTAATATATTCGGCATCGACAAACCCATGCGATACATGCTGTCATTTCTCTTAATCATACCATATGATTCTATCTTTACGCTCATTTCTTATTTAAAAGGCTTTATTGATTTTAAAAGAAGGTCCGCAGCAGGAATACACTTCGCTTTCCACGGGCGAATGCCAAGCCTCCTCGTCGCTGCGCTCCTGCGGGGTCTCGCCTATTTCGCTTTTCCCGTAGGAGTCTTCGTGTATTCCTGCTGCTCGGTGCTTCAAATATAGACAAAAACAACAATATCGTTTTACAGAGCCATTAAAAAAACTGTATGCCGACTTTAAAAAGGGCATACAGTTTCTATGTCACTATTTTATTCTATTGAAAAAATAAACGCATATAATGGTTGGTTCCCGTCGTGTATTTCTACTTCCACATAATCAAATTCTTCTTCGATAAAGGCAGCAAGTGATTCTACTTCTTTATTAGAAGCATCTTCTCCCTTAATAATCGTCAAAATTTCTGCCTCTTCATCGAGCATCTCTGTTAATAATTTTTTAGCAGATTCCAGTTTTTCTTTGCTTTTTACGACAATTTTACCGTCTGCTATGCCCATAAAATCACCGGTTTCAATGTGAAGCCCATCAATATTTGTATCTCTTACCGCATAGGTTATTTGACCCGTTTTCACATGCTCCATCGCAGCAGTCATGCTTTTTGCATTTGCCTCCATCTCGTTAGATGGATTAAAAGCAAGCAGCGCAGCTATACCTTGTGGCACGGTTTTACAAGGAATAACTGCAACATGATTCCCTAATACATCTACAGCTTGTTCAGCCGCCATAATAATATTTTTATTATTTGGTAATATAAATATTTTTTTGGCATTAACCTGTTGAATCGCTTTTACGATATCCTCTGTACTCGGATTCATCGTTTGTCCGCCTTCAATAACACTGTGTGCACCAATACTGCGGAAAAGCTCGGCAATTCCGCTCCCCATAGTAACCGTAACAATTCCGTATTCTTTTTGCACTTCTTCTTGTTGAACTGGTGTAGCATCAAATAATTCTTTTGCTCCACCGTCAACTAAATTACTATGCTGTTCCCGCATATTTTCGATTTTCATTTTAACTAAGCTGCCGTAGTTTTGACCAAATGTTAATACTTCGCCAGGCTGGTTAGAGTGAATATGTATTTTCACAATCTCATCATCTGCAATCACCAATAAAGAATCGCCATATTGACTTAATTGTTGTCTAAAGTCTTCTTCTGAAAAAGGTTTATTACCTAATTTGTCTTTTTCGAGACGAACCATAAACTCTGTACAATAACCAAATTCAATATCTTCCGTACGCATATAACTGTGAACATTTTTATGATGTTCTGCATTAACAAGTTCATTCATGGATACAACCGCTTTCACTCCATCAGGGAGTACTTCCCCTTTTAGCTCGGCAAGGAAACCTTCATATACAAAGACAAGACCTTGTCCGCCGCTGTCTACTACCCCAACTTCTTTTAAGACTGGCAATAAATCAGGCGTTCTGTTTAAGGAAGCTTTAGCTTCTTTCACGACATCTTCCATAATAGCAATAATATCGTCATTCGTTTCTGCTGATTGGACACCTTTTTTCGCAGCATCCTTCGCTACTGTTAAAATCGTTCCTTCCACTGGCTTCATTACTGCTTTATATGCCGTTTCAACCCCAAATTGCAAAGCATTTGCAAAGTCTTTTCCTGTAATGCTCTCCTTCTGCTCTATCGATTTTGAAAATCCACGAAACAATTGGGAAAGGATAACACCAGAATTTCCTCTCGCTCCCATAAGCAATCCTTTCGAAAGGGATTGGCCTACTTTACCGATATGTGATTGAATATTATTTTGAACTTCCTTGGCACCCGATGTCATCGACAAATTCATATTTGTCCCTGTATCGCCATCCGGTACTGGAAAAACATTTAACGCATCTACATATTTAGCATTAGAGGATAATAGGTTTGCTCCTTTGATCACCATTTCAGCAAAACGCTTTCCTTCTAAAACTGTAATTGGCACTATGTTTCCTCCTCACATACTACAGGTTCGTCACACGAACTCCTTGAACGTAAATATTAACCGAGTCTACATCAAGTCCAACTGTCTTATTGAGTGTATATTTCACTTTTGATTGAACATTATGGGCAACCTCGGAGATTTTCGTTCCATAACTAACAATGATGTACATGTCAATTTGCACTTCTTCATTTACATTTCGAACAATTACTCCACGAGTAAAATTTTCTTTACGCAAAATATCAGTAAGGCCGTCTTTAATTTGATTTTTAGACGCCATTCCAACAATGCCGTAACAGTCTACAGCAGCTCCACCTGCAATTGTTGCTATTACATCTGTTGAAATATCTATTTGTCCGTAATTCGTTTTCAGTTCAATGGACATGCGTTTTCCTCCTTTGGAATTGCTCTTAACTACTGACATTTTACTATAACATAATAATTTTTGAAAGCAACAAAAGCGGAAGCGCCATAGTCAGCACTGAAGCTAGACACCTAACTAGCTTCAAATCCTATACTTTTTTTATGGCTTTGTTAAACTTGCCTGTTGATTTCCGCTTCAGGAGTTCGCGGTCCGGGAGCCTCCTCGGCGCATAGCGCCTGTAGGGTCTCCCTCTGACTCGCTTTTCCCGCAGGAGTCTCACGCCTGGAACGAAAATCAACATAGTGCCAAAATCAACAATGAGCTTTAACATAGCTTTTTTTATAAAAAATAAAGTGAAATCTGCATGTCAAGGAAATTTTCTTGAAAGCTTATCATACAACTATTGCAATCAAAGTAGTTGTATGATAAATTATTAAAGTATCTTTAATGAGGATTATTTCGGATATTTCTCAAAAGTAATTGCTAACTATGAATTTAAAAACTCTTATCTTAGAGTTTTGGTTATAAGGAGGGAAATATACATGCCACGTAAATGTGTTGTAACTGGTAAAAAAACAACTACAGGTAATGCTCGTTCCCATGCGATGAATGCTAACAAGCGTACTTGGGGAGCAAACCTTCAAAAGGTTCGTATTTTAGTAGACGGTAAACCTAAACGTGTTTGGGTTTCTGCAAGAGCTCTTAAATCTGGTAAAGTTGAACGCGTATAATTAGAAAAGCGCAGGCGCCTTGCTCAGCCCCGAAGAAAAATGTTTACATGACTCAAAAAGTGCTTTTTACTTTTAGAGGCATGGGGTTATTTTTCACAGGGGTTAGGCGCCAGAGCTAGACAGTTATCTAACTTCAGATTTAATTTCTAATTAGAAAAGCGCAAGGCTAAATATTCGGCGACATGCTGATACTAATTGGCAAATAAAAAAGGACATTTTCATGTCCTTTTTTATTTGTACATTTTGTGAAACGGTTCAAAATAAAGATTGTCTGTACAAAAAGACATCCTTCTTATGCCTTTATTCTTTTTTAAACGTTCCCAACATCGCGCGGACAAGTCCTCCTAAAAATTTAGGCAACTTAATGGTATAAAATCTCATGCATACCGCCCCTCCTTCATGGCCCAATATTAAAACCAGCAACACCACTAATATCCTATTCAAAAAAAACAAATAAGTACTTTTTATTGGATGATTTAATCATGACTTCTTATTACCATTAATATGCCTTTAGTAAAAGAAAAAGTACCATAATCACTAATAAGTTCATTACTAATACATAATGTACTGCTGATAGGAATATGCCTGTCATTTAAAGGATATTTAAAACCTTCTAATGTTAGACCTATAATATTTGTACTGTACGGAAAGAAGGAAACGTAAGGATAGTTTTCTTTTCCTTTTATTGAATATGTACCTTCTTTCACTAAATATACGATATTTTGATGATCAATTATTTCTATATGTATTTGTTCATTCTCTACTATTTCTTTTAATAATAACTGAAGATTTGCAATCGTATGATCGAGGCGTCCTCCTGTTGCTCCAAACAGACGAATAGTATTCGGCTGTTTTTGTGTGGCCCAATTAAGGGCAAGCTCCATATCTGTTTCATCTTTTTCAGGTTTGAATTTTTTTATAGTGGCAGCCTGTTGTTTTATTTCTAGCCATTCTTGTTCATTTACTGAATCAAAATCACCAAATGCTGTATCCACTGGAATTCCCCTTTGCAATAAATACAAAACGCCCCTGTCTACTCCAATCCAAATAGCATCCTCATATAAATATTCTGCAAGCATTGGAATATTATTTTCAGGACCTCCTGCCATAATATGAATATCCATACTTCTCCCCTCCGTTTTAAGTAAGCCACATTTTATCTTAAGGCTCTTTTCGTATAGTTTGTTGTTATTTAACCCGCAGCCTGAATACACTTCGCTTTCCGCGGACGAGTGCCGAGCCTCCTCGTCGCTATGCTCCTGTGGGGTCTCGTCTTTCTCGCTTTTCCCGCAGGAGTCTACGTGTATTCAGGCTGCTCCGTGCTTCAGCCATGTTTATTATTTTATGCAAAAACATCAAACTTTTAGAAAATGGCCTATCTTAAATAGTAAAAAAGAGCATTATATGAATGCTCATTGATTTGTTCTATTAGTATTTTGGTTTTCGATCTTTTATTTCCTGCAAAAAATCTTTATAATGCTCGTAGCGATATTCCGCGATTAATCCAGCGTCCACTTCTGCTTTTACCGCACATTTTGGTTCAGAAAGATGTAGACATCCTCTAAATTTACAGTTGTCACTTGTTTTCTCTATTTCAGGAAAACAGTAATTTACATCCTCTACTTGCAAATCGGTAAATTCTAATGAACTAAAACCTGGTGTATCGGCAACTAAACCATCTCCAATAGATATTAGTTCAACATGACGTGTTGTATGCTTTCCTCTGCCGAGATGGGAAGATATTTCATCCGTTTTTAATTCTAAATCTGGACGAATAGCATTAAGCAAAGAAGATTTGCCAACGCCTGATTGACCAGCAAATACGGAAATCTTTCCTTTTAAATAAGGTGTAAACAAGTGAATTCCTTCATCTGTTTCCGATGAGGTCAAAATGACTGGATAGCCGATTCTTTCGTAATACTCCGCATATTTTTTCATTTTTTCTGCTTGTTCAGCAGAAGTTAAATCCATTTTTGTAATACAAATAATTGGATCAATTTGATTATATTCGACTAATACGAGAAACCTGTCCAATAATGCCGTGCTAAAGTCTGGTTCAACACTAGAAAAAGCAAGAATGGCTTGATCAACATTAGCAATCGGAGGTCTCACCAATTCATTTTTTCTTTCTTTCACTTCCAAAATATAGCCATCTGTTTCGTTTTCTGCTTGAAAAACAACTTCATCGCCTACTAAAGGTGTCACTTTGTTTTTACGAAACACTCCGCGACCTCGACATTGTGTAACAGCTCCATCGCTTAACACATAATAAAATCCACTTAACGCTTTAATAATTTTGCCTTCTGGCATAAATAGCTACGCTCCTTAATCTGGATATGGGACAACTTGATCAAGAATAACACTTGTATCTCTCAACACTTTGTACCCTGCTTTATCATCCTTCGAAATCCGTAAATGTATTGTTTTTTTCGTTGTTTCCTGAATCGTAAAGGTATCATACGGTTCCGTCATATTATGATCAAGATCTTGTACGTATATGATTACTTCTTGTGGCTGTCCTTCTTCTGCTGGTTCATAGGGAATCGTAATTTCTTCCGTTATTTCTTTTGTACGGATGGTTTTTACACCTTTTGAAATCACAATCGAAATATTAGATCCTACCTCAACATTTGTACCTGCTTCAGGAGATTGAGAAATAACAAGCCCTTCATCCACCGTATCGCTATATTCCTTAGTGAAATCTACTGTGATGCCAACAGAACTTGCATATTCGTTCACATCTTTTTTAGTTAAATCGGTTAAATCCCTTAAACGGACAAGCTCAGCACCTTTACTGATCGTAAACTCAATATCGGTTTCTTCCGGCACTACTTCATCCCCTTCCAAAAAATCTTGGGAGAGAATCGTTCCAGACGGTTCATTTTCATCAAACTTCTCTATCTTTTTTATACGTTTAAACCCTTCTTTTTCAAGCAGTTTGGCAACATCTTCATACTGTCGTCCAACATAATCATCCAGCTCATATTGCTCTTTTCCTTTACTTTCATAAATATCAATTTCCGTTCCCTTTTTTACATTTCTCCCAGCCTTCGGACTAGTGCGAATAACGGCGCCTTCTTTTATTTCTTCATCATTTAATGAAATCGTTTCTCCAATGACAAATCCAGATGACTTCAGTTCCGAAATAGCTTCTTCTAATTCAACACCAGTAACATCGGGTATTGCAACATCTTCAGGAATAAGCATATTTGGAAGAACGGTAATAATAAATATAACTCCTAATAACAACAGTAAAAAAACAGAAACTAATAATACCGTGACTTTTTTGCTTTTCTTTTTTGGTTTTTGGCTGCTAGTATTTTGGTTTATTGCTACTGGTTTTGTTGCTTGTTTTATTTTTTCTTCTTTGCCATGAATAATCGTTTCATCAAAATCTTGGTTTGATCGGTCGTTTGTGATAATAGGGATTGCTTTTGTTGCTTCCTCATCAATTGGTGCAACAAATTTTGGTTCATTGCTTCTTTCTGGATCAAGAGCTGTCCTTAAGTCATCTTCCATTTCTTCTACACTTGCATAGCGGTGAAAGGGATCTTTGGCTGTTGCTTTTAATACGATATTTTCTACACTTTGTGGAATGTCTTCATTCCATCTTCTTACACTAGGAGTTTCTGACTGTAAATGCTTTAATGCGATCGACACGGCAGATTCTCCAGAAAAAGGAAGTCTTCCTGTTAATAATTCAAACATAACAATCCCAAGTGAATATATATCTGATTTTTTATTCGCCATTCCTCCACGAGCCTGCTCTGGTGATAAATAATGAACAGAGCCAAGCACAGCATTTGTTTGCGTAATACTCGTAGCACTTAATGCCATCGCAATGCCAAAGTCGGTTATTTTCACATTACCAAACTTATCAACTAAAATATTATGTGGTTTAATGTCTCGATGGACAATATTATTTTGATGGGCATGGGAAATAGCTGACGTTAACTGTTTCATTATTTCAATTGACGTTTCCACCGGAACAGGAGAATGTTTTTGTATGTATTGTTTTAATGTATATCCATCTACATATTCCATCACGATATAATAAATAGAGTCTTCTTCTCCAACATCATATATGCTGACAATGTTAGGATGCGTTAAGCTTGTTGCAGACTGTGCTTCCCGATGAAATCGTCGAACAAATTCATCATCATTGACATAATCAAGGCGTAGCATTTTTACGGCAACGTCCCGATCAAGGATCATATCATGAGCCAGATAGACGTTCGCCATTCCACCGCCGCCGACCATATCTAATATTTTATAACGACCATTTATCCTTTTGCCGATCATCATGTAGCTTCACCTGCTCGATTACTATAAAAATATTCTAAAATAACAACGGTTATATTATCTTCTCCGCCATTTTCATTTGCAGTATTGATTAATGCCGCTGCCTTCGATTCGAGAGAAGCTTCTTGTTTAAGAACCTCTATCAGTTGATCATCGGTCACTTTGTTTGTTAATCCGTCTGAACAAATTAACATCATGTCACCTTGCTCAAACATAATGGTCATAATATCAATGCTTAAGTTTTCATCTGTTCCTAAAGCTCTTAATACAACATTTTTTCGCGGATGATTTTCAGCATCTTCTTTTGTAATTTGGCCCATTCTTACTAATTCATTTACTAATGAATGATCTTCCGTTAATTGTTTAAAACCGTCTTCATTATATAAATAACAACGACTGTCTCCAACATGTGCAATGCTTGAGAAATTTTCAGTACTAATAACAGCAATAATGGTCGTTCCCATTCCATCACATTCAGGATGTGCTAAAGCGTGTTGTAAAACATAATGGTTCACTTGAAGAATATTCGTTCGCAACCATTTTTCTGCTTCATCTGCAGTAGAAATATGGTCATTTACATTCCATAATTCTGTTAGTTTTTCCACCGTTAATCTGCTCGCTACATCACCAGCACGATGTCCGCCCATGCCATCTGCTACGATGGCAAGGCGTTGACCACTTTTATTAAAGACAATGGCTCCATTGTCTTCATTATGATGACGTACTTTTCCTTTGTCTGTCATAAAAATTTCTTTCAACATTGTCACCTCGTCTCTTCTTGTCGCTCCTTTGCACGCAGCTGTCCACAAGCAGCATCAATATCGGAGCCTTGTTCTCTGCGTATTGTTACATTTACTCCATGATTTTTTAATGTTTTTTCGAATAAGAAAATTTGATCTCTTGGTGTACGAACATAGTCTCTTTCCGGAACATAGTTAACTGGAATTAAGTTAACATGACATTTGATTCCTTTTACAAGTTTAGCCAATTCTTCTGCATGTTCTACTTGATCGTTTACATTTCCAAATAATCCATACTCAAAACTTACTCTTCGTCCGGTTTTCTCTACATAATATCGAATAGATTCCATCAACTGCGGGAGTTTATACGCTCTGTTGATTGGCATTAAACGGCTTCTCAGCTCCGTATTAGGGGCATGCAAGGAAACGGCAAAATTAATTTGCATATTCTGATCGGCAAATTCATAAATTTTTGGAACGATCCCACTAGTAGAAACGGTAATATGTCTAGCACCAATATTTAATGCTTGATCATGATTAATAATTTTTAAGAAGCTTAACATATTCGCAAAATTATCAAAAGGTTCCCCAATTCCCATAATAACAACAGAACTTACACGCTCATCTAGTTTATCCAGTGCCTGTTGTACTTTAACAACTTGGGCAACAATTTCGCCTGCCTCTAGATTTCTTTTTAGCCCACCAAGAGTAGACGCACAGAATGTACAGCCGATTCGGCAGCCGACTTGTGTTGTTACACATACAGAATTGCCATATTCATGTCTCATTAAAACCGTTTCAATCGAATATCCGTCATGCAGTTCAAATAAAAATTTAATCGTACCGTCACTGGATGTTTGTTCAATAATCGTTTTAAGCGTCGTAATCGTAAAATGGTCTGTTAATAATTGACGTAAACTTTTCGACAGGTTCGACATTTCTTCAAAACTTGTAATACGTTTTTTATATAGCCATTCAAAAATTTGGTCTGCTCTGAATGGTTTTTCACCGTTCTCTTTTAACCAGTCTTTTAACTCCTGTAATTGTAACGAGTAGATAGATGGCAACGTTTCTGTAGTAACTTGTTTCTTTTCTGTTTTTATTTGTTCCATTCTTACACCTGCTTTCTTAATGCGGCTATATAAAAGCCGTCTGATCCAAAATATTGTGGCAATATTTGCAGCTCATGTTCCTTAACGTAGGAACGAACTGGTTCTGGCATACGTTCTACTAATGTTGTATCTTTATAAAAGTTTGCATGCTGTTCTAAAAAACGTTCCACTACTTCTTCGTTTTCTTTTGCATCAATTGTACATGTACTATAAATCAATAATCCACCTTTTTTTAATAAAGACGACATCGTTTCTAATAGCTGTAGTTGAATAGTGTGCAGCCTATCCATATCTTGTTCTTCTTTTGTGTATTTAATATCTGGTTTTCTTCTCATTACACCTAATCCAGAACAAGGCGCGTCCAGCAAAATTCGGTCAAATGACTCGTGTTCAAGTACTTCATTCAGCTTTCTTGAGTCCATTGCTTTTGTTTCTATATTATGAAGATTTAATCTGTCTGCATTTTGGCGAATTAGCTTTACTTTATGGCTATGGAGATCGACGGATAACACTTGTCCTTCATTATTCATTTTCTCTGCAATATGAGTTGATTTTCCACCTGGTGCTGCACAGGCATCCAATACCGCTAACGGTTTTTCTACATCCAATGCATAGGCAACTAACATGGAGCTTTCATCTTGGATCGTTAAAAACCCTTTTTGAAAACAAACCGAATGAGCAATATTTCCTTTTAAACATTGAACTCCTTCTGGTACAACATCACTTGCTGCGACTTGATATCCTTCTTCTTCTAACAAAGATATACATTCTTCTTTTGATATTCTTGTGGTATTTACACGTGCTGTTTGAACAGGAGCTGTTAAATTTAATGCACACATTTTTTTCGTTTCTTCTAGTCCGAATTGATTTACCCATCTTGTTACTAGCCAAAGCGGATGACTTGTTTCCGTTGCCAGCCTTTCAATCGGATCCACAATCTTATCTAATGATGGTACACCTTGTCTTTGGATATTTCTTAATACAGCATTGACTAAACCGGAAATTCCTTTATGACCGCGTTTTTTTGCAATCTCCACCGCTTCATGAATAGCAGCATGATCTGGAATGCGATCTAAATAAAGAATTTGATAAAGCGTTAATTGCAGCAAAGATACTACCCAACTTTGCATTTTATGGCTATTTTTTAAAAAAGGCTGTAAATAATAAGATAAGGTTATTTTTCTTTGCAACGTGCCATAAACGATTTCTGTTAAAAGTCCGATGTCTTTTGCAGGAAGTTCATTTTTTTTAATGCTCGTATTTAATAACAGATTGCTGTATGCTTGATTATTATTGATTGTTTCTAATATATCTAACGCTGTTTCTCGAACGTTTTTTTTACTTGTCATTTTCTGCTCCTACTACTTCTAATACAGCTATTTTTGCACCTGCGCCTCTTAAAAATACTTCTGCTGCCATTTTCTTTTTGCCTGCAGGCTGAAGCTCCGTTATTTTGATCGATGTTTTATTGCCAGTCGCAACGACAATGCCATCTTTTTGAACCTCAACAATCGTTCCAGGTGCAGCATTATTAGAGGTTGTCACCTTTTTTGCATTCCATACTTTCATCACTTCGTTTTGATACGTGGTGAATGCAACGGGCCAAGGATTCAAGCCGCGGATTTTATTGTAGATTTCTTCTCCAGAAAGAGACCAATCGATTTTTTCATCTGAACGTTTTATATTAGAGGCAAAAGTTGCTTCCTCATCTTTTTGAGCAATTGGGGTAATCTCGCCTGCCAACAGCTTTGGCAATGTTTCAGAAAGAAGCGAGCTTCCGGCTGCACTTAATTTGTCATGCAGCGTACCAACTGTATCTTCTTCTGCAATCGGTACTTCCACTTGTGTTAAAATATCTCCAGCATCCAGCTTTTCTGCCATATACATAATGGTAATCCCTGTTTTTTCTTTTCCTTGGATAATACTGTAATGAATCGGCGCACCACCTCTAAGTTCAGGCAATAGGGACGCATGCACATTAATGCATCCATGCTTCGGCGCTTCTAATAATTCATTCGGCAAAATTTGGCCAAATGCAGCTGTTACAATTAAATCCGGCTGCAACTCTATAATTTTTGCTAATTCTTCTGACTGGCGGATTTTTTCCGGCTGGTAAACAGGAATCCCATGTTTTAATGCTTCTACTTTTACAGGCGGCGGTGTTAATGTTCTTTTCCTGCCAACTGGACGATCTGGCTGTGTTACCGCTGCAATTACATGATAGCCATCCTTCAATAGCTGCTGCAGTACTGGTACAGAAAAATCTGGCGTACCCATAAATACAATGTTTGTCATTCAGATTCCACTCCTTCTAACTCTTCTTCCTCTAAATAGCGGGTAATTTTTGTCGTAAAAAGAACGCCGTCTAAATGATCCATTTCATGAAGAATAGCTCTTGCTAAAAAATCCTCTGCTTCGATAATAAAAGGTTTTCCTTTTTTGTTTTGAGCTTTTACTTTAATGGAAAACGGACGGCTCACTTCTCCGTACACTCCTGGAAAACTTAAACAGCCTTCTGGTCCATTTTGTTCTCCATTCGCAGATAGTAATTGTGGATTGATTAATTCAATCGTTCCCATCTCATCATCTATATCAACAATGGCAATTTTTTTACCAATTCCTATTTGTGGTGCAGCAAGTCCTACTCCATCAAATTCAATCATCGTATCATACATATCATTTAATAGTTTTGCTAATTTTTTATCAAATACTGTAACTGTTTCACATGGACGTTCTAATATTTCTGCTGGAAACAGTACAATTTGTTTTACTGCCACTTCATTTCCTCCAAATCTTCTTCTCCATTATTTAATGCAACGTTCTATTTTAAACTGTTTATTTCAAGAACACAAGCATGTTGTATTCCTACATTAGAATATAAGGATTAACATCAATGGAAATTTGTAAACCGTTTGTAGTAATTTCACCTTGATAATGGTCCATTATTGTTTTTAATACTGACTTTAAGTTAGGTTCTTGCTTGTATTTTATCAGACACTGATACCGATATCTATTTTTTATTCTGGAAATAGGGGAAGCAACAGGTCCTAAGACGACCGTTTTAGGAGAGAGCTTTTGCCTTACAACATGAGAAATTTGTTCCGTTACAGCAACTGCTTTCATTAATTGTTCATGGCTTACTGTGATAAGTGTTATATAGTAATAAGGAGGATAGGAGTGGCTTCTTCTTATCATCATTTCACTTTCGTAAAAGATATCATAATTTTGCTGACTTGCAAGCTCAATGCTGTAATGCTCTGGAGTGTATGTTTGAAAAACAACTTCTCCTTCTAATTCATGCCTTCCTGCACGGCCGCTGACCTGTGTTAACAGCTGAAATGTTTTTTCTGATGAGCGGAAATCAGGTAAATGTAGCATCGTATCAGCTGATAATACACCTACAAGAGTAATTTTTGGAAAATCCAGTCCCTTAGCAATCATCTGTGTACCTAGAAGAATATCTGCTTTGCCGTCTTGAAATTGTTTTAATAATTTTTCATGGGCTCCTTTTCTACTTGTCGTATCCACATCCATACGAATTACACGAGCTTCCGGCATGATTTTAGCAAGCTCTTCTTCTACCTTTTGCGTTCCCGTTCCAAAATAGCGAATATGTTCACTGCTGCATTCCGGACAATTGTTCGGTGTCCTATCTTCATATCCGCAATAATGGCATTTCATCTGATTATTGTATTGATGATAAGTTAAGCTAATATCGCAATGAGGACATTTCACTACATAACCGCAGTCACGGCACATTACAAAAGATGAATGACCTCGTTTATTTAAAAATAAAACCGTTTGCTGTTTTTTTTCAATTCGATCTTTTAACTTTTCCAATAACACGCTTGAAAACATGGAACGATTTCCGGCGCGCAGTTCTTCTCGCATATCAACAATTTGAACAGCTGGCAACGGATTATTGTTCATTCTCTTTTTTAATGTCAACAAAGAAAAAACACCTTTTTGCGCACGAGCAAAGCTTTCCAAAGAAGGAGTGGCACTGCCAAGAATGACTGGGCAATGATACGTTTCTCCTCGCTTTATGGCTACATCCTTTGCATGATAGCGCGGGTTTTCTTCTTGTTTATACGTCATTTCATGTTCTTCATCTATAATAATAATGCCTAAATTTTCAAATGGAGCGAAAATGGCTGACCGCGCCCCTACTACTACGTTCACTTCTTTTCGCTGTATTTTCCGCCATTCATCATATTTCTCGCCAACCGAAAGGCCACTGTGAAGAACGGCTACTTGATCGCCGAATCGGCCTTTAAAGCGATGGACCATCTGTGGTGTCAACGCAATTTCAGGCACTAAACAAATCGCTTCCATGCCTTTTTTTAAGACTTTATCAATGGATTGAAGATATACTTCCGTTTTTCCGCTTCCTGTTACTCCATATAATAAAAATACTTTGTGAAATGAATCATCAATGCTATGATGGATTGGCTCGATTGCCTGCTGTTGTTCTTCTGTCAACTGCAAAGGGGATGTTCTCTCAAATTCTCTTTCTTTATACGGATCACGGTACATTTCAACTTCTTTTTCCGCTAAGATGCCTTTTTCGATTAATCCTTTTATAACGCTACTTGATGTTTTCAGCTCTCCTAATAATACTTTCTGTTCAACAGACTCGTTTTTTTGCATAAAATATTCGATTATTTGTTGCTGCTTTTTTGCCTGCTTATTTAAGTTTTTAGCGACTTCTTGTAATTGTGTCCTATTTAGAAGAGAATAAATATGCTTTACCTTTTTTTTGTTGGCTCGGGACTGTACTTCATATACCACTTCGAGCTTTCCCTTTTTGACCTCTTTTTGAATAGCAGAAAGGGAGGTGGTTTTTATTGCTTCCTCCCATAACACTTCTTCTTTCCCATTAAATAGTGGATAGAAACTTTCTGGCAATTCTTGTTGATCGCCATTTGCAAGCAGCCTTATTTTCCGCTCATATTTAGCCTTCAAAGCAGGAGGCAGCATTGCTTGAAAAGCGGATATTTTATAACAAAGTGTTTGTACAGATAACCAATCTGCTAAATGCAGCAGTTCCTTATTTAATACAGGAACAAGGTCCATCGGTTCCGTGATTTTTTTTAACGAATGATAAGAGGACTCCTGCTCAATTGATTCAACAAACCCTTGTACTTTTCTCGGACCAAACGGCACAATAACACGCATTCCTGGCTGAATGATGTTTTCTAAATGTTCTGGTATAAGATAATCAAATGGTTTATCTGTTTGTTTAGCCGGTACATCTACCACCACTTTTGCAACGGTCATCCATTATCATCTTCTTTCAATAAAAAAGCTTGTTCTAACAACTCCAAGGCTACTTCATCTTTTGTTAATAATGGCAGCTCTTTTTTCTCGCCATTTTTCATATAAAAAGTGACTAGATTAGTATCTGTTCCGAAACCAGAATCTTTCCTGTTTACATTATTCGCTACAATCATATCAGCGTTTTTTCTTTCTAGCTTCTCTTTTGCATATTCTTCCATATTTTGCGTTTCTGCTGCAAATCCAATCAGCACTTGTTTGTGTTTTCTTGCTCCTAATTCTGCAAGAATATCTTTTGTTCTAGTAAACTCTATTATTTCCGATCCCGGCTGTTTTTTTACTTTATGATCATACGTTTTAACCGGCTTATAATCACTAACTGCCGCAGTTTTAATAATAATATCAGCAGAACTGCTATACTCCATTACGGCATCGTACATTTCGTCTGCGCTTTCAACAGCAATCACCTTTACTCCTTTTGGCGGAGATATTGCAGTTGGACCTGTTATAAGGATAACGTCTGCACCTAGATTCATCGCTTGTTTTGCAATACTATACCCCATTTTTCCTGTTGAACTATTGGAGATAAAACGCACGGGATCGATTTTTTCTCTTGTAGGTCCAGCCGTAACTAGGACGGTTTTATTGTGTAAAAATTGTTTTTTGCTAGAAAAATGTTCTTCCATATGTTCAATGATAATTTCCGGCTCTTCTAATCTACCTTTACCAACATAGCCACATGCTAAATAGCCTTCACTAGGGTTGATAAAACGATAGCCATAATCATATAATGTCTGAATATTTTTTTGCACTGCAGGATGGTCATACATATGAACATTCATGGCTGGCGCAATCCAGACATCACTTGTTGCCGCCAGTAAAGTAGTTGTCACCATATTATCAGCAATGCCATTCGCAAGCTTTCCAATCGTATTAGCTGTTGCCGGACCTAAAAGAATTAAATCTGCCCAATCTGCTAAATCGATATGAGCAATTACTTTTGCATCCTTTTCATCAAATGTATCTGTATATACTTCATTTTTTGAAAGTGCTTTAAATGTCAATGGAGCCACAAACTCTGTTGCTGCTTCAGACATGATGACTTTTACAATTGCACCCTTTTGCGTTAATTTACTTGTTAATGCACACATTTTGTACACAGCAATTCCACCGGTAATACATAACAATATCTTTTTTCCCTGTAACATGATGTTCCTCCATTCCAAATCCTTCGCTTCTTTTATTATGCAAAAAAAATAGAGATATTTCATCTAAATCAAACAAAAACATATGTCAGAGTGTAGAAATAGTATTTCATGCATCAATCTGCCCTCATGAAAAAAGACTGATCAGGAAGGAGAAATTTCTCTTCCGATCAAGTCTTTCTTTTGATGTTTATGATGGTGTATTATTCGCCTTTTTCCGCTTCCTCTAGATTCACACGGTATGTTAATTGATCTGCATGAATTTCTTCTAATGCTTTTCCGACATTTTTATGAGATACATATTTATTTAATTGTGGTTTTGCATTCAATTGCATTTTTCTCGCTCTTTTCGCTGCCACAGATACTAAAGAATATTTAGAATCAATTTTTGTCATTAATGAATCAATAGATGGGTATAACATAGTTAATTAGCCTCCAGCATTTTTTTGTATTTTGGTTCTACTCTTTCTCTTCTGCAATGTTCAGCAATAATAATTGCCTTTATTTTTTCACATGCATTCTCTACTGTATCATTTTCTACCACATAATCATACAGATGCATCATTTCTATTTCTTCTTTTGCCGCATTCATTCTGTTGTTAATAATTTCTTCCGTTTCTGTCCCTCTTGTGACAATACGTTTTTTCAACTCCGATAAACTAGGCGGACTTAAAAAAATAAATAAGCCGTCAGGAAATTTTTCTCTTACCTGCTTTGCACCTTCTACTTCTATTTCTAAAAAAACATCTTTTCCTTTTTCCGTTGTTTCTTTTACATAATCAACAGGTGTTCCATAATAGTTGCCGACAAACTCTGCATATTCCAGTAGTTTGCCTTCTTTAATCAACGCTTCAAACTCTTCTCTTTTTTTGAAAAAATAATCGACACCATCAACTTCTCCATCACGAGGAAGTCTTGTTGTCATTGAAATCGAATATTCAAATGCGTTATTTTTTTGTGAAAAAATTTGTTTGCGCACCGTACCTTTCCCAACACCAGAAGGTCCTGATAACACAATTAACAGCCCTTTATCTACCACTTTACTTTCCTACCCTTCATCCATTATTTCATCGCGATCATTTAGTCGATGAGCAACCGTTTCTGGCTGTACAGCCGAAAGAATCACATGGTCGCTGTCCATCACGATAACAGCCCTTGTTCTTCTTCCATACGTTGCATCAATTAGTGAACCTCGATCCCGCGCATCTTGGATAATACGTTTAATTGGAGCAGATTCAGGACTTACTATCGATATAATTCGGTTTGCAGATACAATATTTCCGAAACCAATATTTATTAACTTGATGCTCATGTTTATCTCCAATCTTACAGCGGATGTTCAAAAAGTCACCAAATGATAAGCGGCGAATCTCTTCGTTGGTTTCCTTTTCCGCTACTCACGTATCCAACAGAGGATCTTCAACTAAAAACACTCACGTCCTGTGAGCAACGTTGAAGTCACCACATCCTGTGGAAGTCAGTTGCCGGGAGCTAAACCGCCTCGACCTTCTTGCTTCTAATTTGTTCCCTTTTTGAACACACACTTTTATTTATTTTTGACGAGGCAGCATTAATCTAAACTTGTTTTATTCTATGTTTTGGATTTGCTCTTTTATTTTTTCTAAAAAGCTTTTCATTTCGACTACTTCTTTACTGATATCTGCTGAGTTTGCTTTCGAACCAATCGTATTTACTTCTCTATTCATTTCCTGAAGAAGAAAATCTAGTTTTCTACCGATTGCTTCGTTTGCTTGAAGAATATGGTGAAACTGCTGAATATGACTTTTTAACCGAATCAATTCCTCATTTATATCCGCTTTATCCGCAAATATTGCTACTTCCGTTAATAGTCTCGTCTCTTCCACCTTATCTTGTAAATAGTCTTCTATTCTTGCTTTTATTTTTTCCCGATATGCCGTGATAACTTGTGGAGCCAGCTGATGGAGACGGGTAATTGTCTGCTCTGCCTTTCCTAACAAGTGAAGAATATCATGTTGTAATGCAATACCTTCTGCCGTTCGCATCTTCGTTAATTCGATTATAGCTTCTTCGACAACGTCTAAAATAATTTGCTCCACTTCATTTTCGTTTACTTCTTCATCAACTAACTGAAAGCAATCTTCTTTCTTTAACAAGTCATCAATAGAAATTGGTTCTTGTATAGAGTATCTATTTTTTATTTCCGTTAATAGCTGATGATAATGGTCGAGCGATTTATAATCAACGATAACTTTTTGATTTTTAAATCGATCTCCCTCTACCATTATAAAAACTTCTACCCTGCCCCTATGTATATCGTTTGAAATGGTTTTTTTTATTTTTTCCTCTATGTTTAAAAACTGTTTAGGCATTCGAATTGTTTGCTCACGAAAGCGATGATTGACCGCTTTTATTTCAACGGATACGTTAAAATCTTCTAATTGCTTATTGCTCCTGCCAAAACCAGTCATACTTTTAACCATTTTTCACACATCCATTTTTTATAAAACTAAAGCAATACGTATCCATCTCCTGGATACAAAGCTTCTAAGGTTGAAAAACATATATAAATATTTATTCAAAAACAAAAGGTATAGAGTTGTCTCTGATACCCAGGCTATCGACAAACGCTTGCTTTCTTCGTTACTCGCTTTGCTCGGATGCTCATTACCAGGTAAATGAGGATGAACGACTAAATACGTCACGTCCTGTGACAACGTCGTTCTGACCAACATCCTGTTACCCGCCGCTCCTCACAAATCTTCGTGCCTCGAAAGACAAACGCTTTCGATTAGCCTGAAGTTTGCAAATTCAACTTTGTCAATTATCTGAAGTATAGAGTTGTCTCTGATACCTTTTGGATTATAACATATTTTATTTTGATTTACTTAATAAAAATGATCCTGCCAGTAAAAAAGTTGGAACTGATGCTAAACCGATGATCATTGGCCAATCTTTTGAGTGAATTGGCAGTGTATGAAAAATATTTTGTAAGATAGGTACATAAATAACAACAAGTACTAACAATAAGGAAGAAATAACAGCCCATACTAAATACATATTACCAAATGGATTTCGAGATAGAATCGATTTTTCACTGCGGCAATCAAATACATGGATCAGTTGCGCTAACACTAACGTAACAAAAGCAACCGTTTGGGCATATGCCAAGTTGTCCGGATTATTATTATAGGCAAAAATAAACGCTAAAATGGTAGATATGCCAATCAAAAAACCACGTGAGACAACTTTCCAGCCTAAACCTCTTGCAAAGACGCCTTCACTCGGATTTCTCGGATCCCTTTTCATTACATTATCTTCTGGTCTATCGAGTCCTAATGCCATGGCAGGCAAACCATCTGTTACTAAATTGACCCATAATATTTGTATTGGCACAAGCGGCAGTGGCAGGTCAAGCACCATTGCAAATAACATCACTAGTATTTCCCCTACATTGGAAGCTAATAAATAGCGAATAAATTTACGAATATTTTCATAAATATTTCTGCCTTCAATAATGGCCGCTTTAATAGATGCAAAATTATCATCCATTAACACTAAAGAAGAGGCTTCTTTTGCGACATCAGTACCAGTGACCCCCATCGCAATGCCGATATCTGCTGTTTTAATGGCAGGAGCATCATTTACACCGTCACCTGTCATCGCCACTACATGTCCTCTATTTTGAAACGCTTGTACGATCTTTAATTTATGTTCTGGCGATACTCTTGCAAAAACAGAAACTTCATCTACGACATCTTCTAATTGAGATAAGTTCATATTTGATAAATCTTTACCTTCTAACACTTTAGAGCGTTTATTCGCTATCCCCAGCTGCATGGCAATGGCTTTTGCCGTTATCACATGATCTCCTGTAATCATTACTGTTTTTATTCCAGCATCTTTACATTCTTTTACCGCTGTTTTCACTTCTGGTCTCGGCGGATCAATAATCCCTTGTAAACCGATAAAAGTTAAATCTTTTTCGGCTTCATTTTCATGTAAAATAATTGTATTGGGAGATATTTCTTTAAAACCAATCGCAATCGTGCGAAGTGCTTGTGATGCTAAACCGTTAATAGCATCCTGGACCATTTTTTTCGATCCACTTGCAAATACTTGTGTTTTATTTCCCAGCAAAATAGATATGCTTTTTCCCGTTAATACATCTGGTGCACCTTTTGTCACTACAAATTGTCTGCCAGACGGGTCTTTTACGATAACACTCATCATTTTACGAGTTGAATCAAAAGGAAATTCCTTCGTTATTGTAAAATGATTTAATAGTTGACTTCGTGAGTAGCCTGCTTTCATCCCGGCAACAAGCAAAGCACCTTCCGTAGGGTCTCCATTTAATACATACTCACCGTCTTTTTGCAATATTTCCGCATGATTACAAAGGATGCCAAATGTTAATAACTGCTGAAGAACTTTATCTTTTCGGGGATCTATTACCTTATTATCTTCATAATAATGTCCTTGTGGTTCATATCCAATGCCATCAACTGTCCATGTTTTCCCGCCGCTCCAAACCTTTGTCACGGTCATTTTATTTTGAGTAAGTGTACCCGTTTTGTCTGAGCAAATGACACTGGCACAACCTAATGTTTCAACTGCTGGCAGCTTTCGTACAATCGCATTTTTGCGAATCATTTTTTGAACACCGAGTGACAAAGCAATGGTAACAATGGCTGGCAGCCCTTCTGGAATGGCTGCTACTGCTAATGATACACCGGCAAGCACCATTTCATACAAATCATTTCCTTGTAAAACACCAATTGCTACGACGAGAACGGTTAAACATAATGCAGTAACAATCAAAATTTTTCCAAGTTGTTCTAATCTTCGCTGTAATGGTGTTGTTTGTGATTCAGCATTTTGCAATAGATCCGCAATTTGTCCCATTGCCGTTTTCATTCCTGTTGCAATAACAACACCGACGCCGCTTCCCCTTGATACCATTGTACCCATAAATCCCATATTTTCCATATCACCGAGAGTCAAATTCGCTGATTTAATTGGAGGTACTGTTTTTGGTACAGGGACAGACTCTCCTGTTAAAGCAGATTCTTCCACTTCCAGGCTTCTTGATTCAATGATGCGTACATCTGCACCAATCCGATCTCCGCTTGAAAATTTAAGTACATCACCAGGAACTAATTCTTTCGAAAGAATTTTTATCCATTCCCCGTCTCTTAAAACTTGAACTTGTGGCTGCGAAAGCTCTTTTAATGCCGATAAGGATTTTTCTGCTCTTCTTTCCTGGAAAAAACCAAGAAAGCTATTTAGGATGATAATCGCAATAATCGCAATCGCATCAATATATTCACCTAAAAGCCCTGATATTAACGTTGCTGCTAGTAGGACAAGCACCATAAAATCTTTGAATTGACTAAAAAATAAAAGTAGAGCAGATTGCTTTTCTCCTTCTTCAAGCTCATTTTTCCCAAACTGCTTGCTTCGCTTACTAGCATCATCATTTGTCAGCCCAGCCGAAAAATCAGTATTTAATGTTCGTTCCACTTCTTTTTCATTCATTTCATGATAGTTCATCCGGCCATCTCACTTCCCCCTTTTTCAAATCCACTCGCCAATTAAGAAAAGCGTAAGCGCCTTGGTCAGTTTTGAAGCTAGACACTTGTTTACCTTCGATAATTTCTTTACTTTTATTAAAAGGCGAAGAAAAAACGTAGTTATTCTGAATAAAAGTCAAACATTAACTAACCTGCAGAGTTGTCCCAACACCACTCTAAAGAAATCATATTCAACCAAAGATAAAAAAATGCTATTATTATTAGAAAAGCGGAAAAGCCTTGTTCAGGTCCGAAAAACATAAGACGAGCGGCTAAAGGAGGTTGCTCTTTACCTCCACAGACGATTGGCTTATGTCTCGAGGACCTAAGCTTTGGAGCTGGACAATTAGAAAAGCGGAATCGGCTTGAACAGCTCCGAAGAAAAATGTTCATTTGACTCGAAAAGTGCTTTTTACTTTTAGAGGCAAAGGGTTATTTTTCACAAGAGCTAGGCGCTGGAGCTAGACAATGAAAAGCGGAATCGGCTTGGTCAGAGGAAAGTCGGAACCGTACTTACCTGCAGATCCATTTATAAGCAATAATTTATAGATAATATAAAAGATGCATTATAATAAAAGAAACAAGTGTCTGTTTTATGGATACAAAAAGAAAAGGATGTTTATCATGTCATTTGATGGTTTATTTACAAAAGCAATGACTACTGAATTACTAGATAATTTAAAAGGTGGTCGAATAAACAAAGTACAGCAGCCATTCTCAAACGAAATAGTACTGGTTGTTCGGGCAAACGGAAAAAATCAAAAACTCCTGCTTTCTGTTCACCCTAGCTATGCTCGTATTCAATTAACAGAAGAAACATATGAGAATCCAAAAGAACCTCCAATGTTTTGTATGTTATTGCGAAAACATTTGGAAGGTTATTTTATTGAGAATATATACCAAATAGGAAATGATCGAATTATCGTATTAGAAATAAGAGGAAGAAATGAAATTGGCGATA
This sequence comes from Niallia sp. 01092, assembly GCF_052318935.1. Lineage (NCBI taxonomy): Bacteria > Bacillati > Bacillota > Bacilli > Caryophanales > Bacillaceae > Niallia > Niallia sp. 01092. The sequence continues at coordinate 142,724 of NZ_JBQRKO010000009.1, forward strand.
TTTCTTATAAAAAACTCATGATAGAAATCATGGGACGGCACAGCAATATCATCTTGGTTGATCAGGAAAAAAATACTATCCTTGATAGCATTAAACATGTTTCTTATGCAGTTAACAGCCACAGAGCTATTCTTCCTGGGTATGAATATAAAGCGCCTCCAGCTCAAGATAAACTCGATCCATTAACAGCAGTAGCGGAAGATGTAGTAAAAACAATTGATTTTAACAGCGGAAAATTAGACAAACAAATCGTGCAACAATTTTCCGGAATTTCGCCACTTCTTGCAAAAGAAATTTTATTTCGTGCAAAGATTGCCAACCGAATTACTTTACCAAAAGCATTTATCGAGCAAATGGAAGACATAAAAAAAGAAACATACGATCCAGCTATTATGTTTACATCAAATAAAGAATACTTTTATTTTCAACCATTACATCATGTTAATGGAGAAACAAGATCGTTTCCTTCCTTAAGCAAAATGCTCGACCGCTTTTATTTTGGAAAAGCAGAGCGAGATCGTGTTAAACAGCAAAGCAATGATTTAGAACGATTTATTGTCAATGAACGGGATAAAAATAAGAAAAAAATAACGAAACTGCAAAAATCACTTGCAGATGCCGAAAACGCTGAACAGTTTCAATTACTTGGGGAACTGTTAACAGCCAACTTATATGCTGTTCAAAAAGGTATGGATAAAGCGGAAGTAGTGAACTACTATCATCCTGAAGGAGAAGTCATGACGATTCCTCTTGATTCTCGGCTATCTCCATCTGAAAATGCCCAAAAGTACTTTACAAAATATCAAAAAGCAAAAAATTCAATTGATATTATTAAGGAACAAATTAGCCTTGCAGAAGAAGAATTAATGTATTTCGAAACATTGATGCAGCAAATCATCTCCGCTTCTCCTAAAGATATTCAGGAAATTCGCGAGGAATTGGTTGAAGAAGGATACTTAAGGGAAAGACAGAAAAAGCAAACGAAAAAGCAGCAAAATAATAAACCTATTTTAGATCAATATTATGCAAATGATCAGACGGAAATATTAGTTGGCAAAAACAATAAACAAAATGATTATTTAACAAATAAACTCGCTGCACGCGATGAAATTTGGCTGCATACAAAGGACATTCCTGGCTCTCATGTTGTCATCCGCAGCAAAGAGCCTTCGGAGGAAACGATTTTGCAAGCAGCCAACTTAGCAGCCTATTTTAGTAAAGCAAAACATTCCAGCGCTGTACCAGTTGACTATACATTAGTCCGGCATGTAAAAAAGCCTAGCGGCGCTAAACCTGGATTTGTCATTTACGATAACCAGCAAACGGTTTATGTAACTCCAGATGAAGAAACGGTTATTTCTTTAAAAAAAGACAAATAGCCTAGATTTTGCAGGCCTCGTGGGAATTGGTAATCTACTCCTTTCCCACGATTTTATTTTTAGATAGAAGGAGCTACATATGAAAATAAAAGGAAAAGTTTTTATACTCCTAATCTTAACTAACTTATTTTGGGCAGGTAACTTTGTATTTGGAAAAATGGTAGGTTCTGAACTTTCCCCTTTATGGATTACTTTTTCAAGATGGGTTTTGGCATTAATTATTCTCTTTCCGCTTGCTTTTTTTCTTGAAAAAAAACCAGATTGGAAATTAGTACGTAAAAATTGGCACTTGCTAGTTATTCAAGGAATACTTGGCGTCATCGCTTATAATCTATTTCTCTATCAAGCATTACGTTACACTTCAGCGACAAATGCTGCGCTCGTGAATACCATTAACCCAGGAGTTATTGTCTTCTTTTCTTTTCTTCTTTTAAAAGAAAAAATGACGACAACACAGATTTTAGGATTATTGCTTTCTTTATTTGGAGCGATTGTGGTTTTAACAAAGGGAAATATTATCCAAATCCTCCATGATAATTATAATGCTGGTGACATCTTGATGATCGGTGCTGTTATCGTTTGGACATTTTATTCGCTACTAGGAAGAAGAATACCACTTCCGCCCATTACAACTACTGCATTTTCTACTCTTTTTGCGATGATGATTCTTGCTCCATTTGCTTTTTATCAAGGAATAGATTTCAGTAAAATCACAACGATAGGAATAATAGGCATTATCTATATGGTATTATTTCCTTCCGCATGTTCTTTTGTATTTTGGAATATGGCATTAAAACAAGTTAGCCCTAACCAGGCAGGAATATTTCTTAACTTAATTCCTGTTTTCACTGCCATCATTGGACTATTTTTAGGGGAAAGCATCTCTAGTCAGCAAATTGTAGGGGGAGCTTTTGTTTTTCTTGGTGTTATTTTAACGTCTGGATTGAAAATAAAGCACAAGCATCTTGAACATCGCCGTACTTTCTGAAAAAGGCTACTGCAAATAATATCAAGGAGCCGACTTTATATAAGTGCTGAAGGAGATTTTTGAGTTTGTGCTTGGTATTATCTTTGTTAGCTTTCTATTAGACAAAAACTCTTGCTTTTTACTTTGTTTTGTCTTTGAGAAGCCTTCTATTAGACTAAATTCTTGCTTTTCTCTTTGTTTTGTCTTTGAGAGGTCTTCTATTAGACTAAATTCTTACTTTTTCCTTTGTTTTGTCTTTGAGAGGTCTTCTATTAGACTAAATTCTTGCTTTTCTCTTTGTATTATCTTTGAGAAGTCTTCTATTAGACTAAATTCTTACTTTTTACTTTGTTTTGTCTTTGAGAGGTCTTCTATTAGACAAAATTCTTGCTTTTTACTTTGTTTTGTCTTTGAGAAGCCTTCTATTAGACAAAAACTCTTGCTTTTTACTTTGTTTTGTCTTTGAGAAGCCTTCTATTAGACTAAATTCTTGCTTTTCTCTTTGTTTTGTCTTTGAGAGGTCTTCTATTAGACAAAATTCTTGCTTTTTACTTTGTTTTGTCTTTGAGAGGTCTTCTATTAGACTAAATTCTTGCTTTTTACTTTGTTTTGTCTTTGAGAAGCCTTCTATTGGAAAAACTTTGTATAGTAGCTAGTGGTTACGTCCTTTAAGGACATGCTCAATGAGTACTGGGTAAACACTCTCCATCAAGGTTTTCTATTCATAGAAGGACCATCGCCTGGTCCCTGCAATTTTAAAGTTTTTTTCTAAAATTCTACTGATCCTCTTCTTAGACTTTACCACTTTACACCACTCATAAATAATATTAGTAGTTATTTTTCGATCAGGAAAAAGGAGCTTAAATTCGTTTACACTTCGAAGTACCGCAGCTTCAATCTCTTCTTCGTGTCCACACTCTTCACAGATACATTTCTTTCCTTCAACCAATATGGAAAATGAGCTGCACCCTGCACAAGTGATTCCCTTTTGCAGCTGATTATATTCAAAGAATGGCAGTTGTTTATAAGGAGATTCTTTTATATGCAGAGAAATTAATTTATCAGCAATCATCTTATGTTTTCCATTTAACTGTGAAAATGTTTTCTGAAGTTTTTGCAAATAGCGGTTGACCTGAGTAGGGAAAATAAATGGCTTGCCTTGAGGTGCTTGGTAGAGGGTGAATTCGGGGTTAATAAAAACGACCGATGCATTAATAGGAGAATTACAGCCAAGATTGTCTAACAACTGGCGCAACAAAGATTCGCTTCTCCTTAATTGATGTAGTGGATTAATAATTTCAGATTTTGGTATTTTGTATAATCGATCTGATTCGTAATAATAATCCCCTTCATAATTTTTCACTTCGAAAAAATAAATGGCTTCAGACATAATAATCAGGGAGTCAATTTGGAATAAAGTGTTATTTATTTTAAACAATAAATCATTTAAAATATAGCATTCACACTCAAGCTTTTCTGTTAAAATATCAAACATTTTCTCCCCTTCATAGCCCTTTTTGAGATTGAAAAAATATTGCTTGTCTTTCGCAAACAAATCCATTCGAGTGTTTAAAAATTGCAAAATTAGTTGTTCACTAGATTCAGCACGAGATTTATAGAGCATCGTACACATCCTTTCTTCTAAATCTATTTTATTAAAATCTACTGGTATATCCAATGAATATTTTGTTAAAAAAAGGTGCATCCACGCAAGAGATGCACCCATTATTTATTACTTCCCTGCCCATTCAGCAGGGTTTTCTTTCCAAGCTTGCAAGCTTGCTAAATCTTCCTCTTTAATATAACCGCTTTTTTGTGCTACTTCTAACAAACTAGAATAATCGGTCAAAGAGTATGCCTCAATATTTGCATCTTCTAATAATTCTTTTCCTTTTGGAAGCTCGTATGTAAAAATAGATACAACACCTAACACTTCGCATCCTGCTTCACGAAGGCCGTTCACTGCTGTAATGACGCTTCCACCTGTTGAAATAAGGTCTTCTACTACAACTACTTTTTGCCCTTTTTCAATTTTTCCTTCAATTTGATTTCCTTTGCCGTGTTCTTTTGCTTTGGAACGAACATAACACATTGGAAGATCAAGTACATCACTTACCCAAGCTGCATGAGGTATTCCTGCGGTTGCAGTTCCAGCAACGACGTCTGTTTCCGGAAATTTTTCTTTAATTAAGTTTGCAAGTCCATTTGCAATTTCTTTACGAACTTCTGGATAAGATAGTGTTAATCGATTGTCACAATATATTGGTGACTTTATGCCTGAAGCCCATGTAAATGGATTATTTGGCTGTAAAAATACAGCTTTGATTTTTAACAATTGCTCTGCGATGTTGTGTTTCATTGTGTAACACCCTCCCACTCATTTTTAAAACGTACATAACTTTCATATGGATTATCACTTCTTGTAATAGATCTTCCGACAACAATCGCGGATACACCATTATTTCTAGCCGTTTTCGGTGTTGCTACACGCACTTGATCTTGGACGTTGTCTGAGTCTAAGCGAATTCCAGGTGTCACTGTTAAGAAAGAATGTCCTAATTGCTCTCGAATACTTGCAGCTTCCAATGTGGAGCATACTACTCCATCAAGTCCTGCCTGCTTTGTAATTGTTGCATAGTGTAATACCGATTGTAACAACGGCACTTTGATTAATTGCTCGTTTTGCATTTGTGCTTCAGAAGTGCTCGTTAATTGCGTTACTGCAATACAACGAGGACGAATTTTTCCAGCCGGTGTTCCTGCTTCTAATCCTTCTAATGCACCTTCCATCATCGGCACTCCCCCAGCGGCATGCACGTTGACAAGATCCACACCTAATCCTGCTAAATTTCTCATCGCACTTTTTACAGTATTCGGTATATCATGAAGCTTTAAATCTAGGAAAATTTGATGGTTCTGCTCTTTTAAGCGTTCGATGATGCCAGGCCCTTCTTTGTAAAATAACTCCATGCCTACTTTTACAAATAACGGCTCTCCATTAAATTTTTTTAAGAAGGAAAAAACCTCTTCCTTCTCTGCAAAATCAAGGGCGATGATAAGTGAGTTGTTCATTTTTTCCCCAGCTCCTTCCCGTACATTCAGATATATGTTCAAATCCATAACGATCTAATAATGCAGGCAATTCGTCAATGATTTTTGGACAAATAAAAGGATCGACAAAATTGGTAGTACCTACCGCAACTGCACTAGCACCAGCATAGAAAAATTCTAGAACATCTTCTGCTGTCGCAACGCCGCCCATGCCAATAATCGGCAAATCAACTGCTTGGCTCACTTCATAAATCATCCGAATGGCAACAGGTTTAATGGAAGGTCCAGATAAACCGCCCGTTTTATTTGCTAAAATCGGCTTGCCTGTTTTTAAATCCAAACGCATCCCAAGCAGCGTATTAATCATGGTGATACCGTCTGCACCACCTGCTTCTACTGCTTTCGCCATTTCTACAATATTTGTTACATTAGGAGACAGCTTAACGTAAACAGGTACTTGTGAAGCTTCTTTTACCTTTTTCGTCAAGTTTTTTGCCACTTCTGGTACCGTTCCAAACATAATTCCACCTGTTTTAACATTTGGACAAGAAATATTCAGTTCTAACGCATGTACATTTGGCGCTTTTGAAATTTCTTTTGCAACTTCTACATAATCCTCTTCTAAGGAACCAGCTACATTTGCAATGATAGGAACATCATAATTTGCAAGCCATGGCAGCTCTTCCCCAAGAACTTTTGTTAAACCAGGATTTTGCAGTCCAATCGCATTTAGCATGCCAGAGTTTGTTTCCGCAACACGTGGTGTCGGATTGCCAAATCTAGGTTCTGCTGTTGTTGCTTTAATCATGATGGCGCCAAGTTTGCTTAAATCATAAAGATTGCTGAATTCTCTTCCAAACCCAAAGCATCCGGATGCTGGCATAATTGGATTTTTTAAGTTTAAACCAGGAAGTTCTACTTGTAATCGATTCATATTACTACCTCCCCTGCCTTAAATACCGGTCCATCTGTACAAACTTTTTTATACGTGTATCCAGTTGGATCATCTGCTTTATGACACACACATGCAAAACATGCACCGATTCCGCAGCCCATTCGTTCTTCCAATGAAATAAATACTTTTTTATCAGGGAACGATTTTTCAAGGTTGCGAAGCATCGGTGTTGGTCCACAAGAATATAAAATATCAAAGTTTAATCCTTGCTGTGCAATTACATCCGTTACAAAACCTTTTGTTCCATGTGTTCCATCGACAGTAGCAACATATGTATTTCCCAATGCTTGAAATTCTTTTTCATAAAAAACAACAGACGAAGTTTGAAAACCAAGCACGGTGATTACATTTACGCCTTTTTCTACTAAGCGGTGTGCAAGTTCATACAAAGGTGGTACACCAATTCCACCGCCAACTAAAAGGGCTGTTTCACCAGCAGTTGCTTCCTCTACTGGAAATCCATTTCCAAGCGGTCCGAGTACATCCACTAACTCTCCAGCCTTTTTCTCACCTAAAAGCTGTGTCCCTCTTCCTTCTTTTCGGTAAATCATCGTAAAAGTAAGATTTTTGTCATCGATTCGCGAAATACTAATTGGTCTTCTTAACAACGGCTCCAATGTATCTCCTACTTTTAAATGCACAAATCTTCCCGGTTCTCCAATTTCATGAACAAGCTCACCTCTAAGGGTGAGCTCCATTATATTTTCGGCAATTTCCGTATGTTTTACGACCGTACATAGTTCGTTTTTTATCATGAGAACACTGCCTCCAAGCTTTTTTGGTCTGCGTTCATCGCTTCAGCAGAAAAAGTCATGCTTTCGACAACACGCAAAATCGCTTCTGCTGTATCCAATGAAGTTAAACAAGGTATACCATTTTCGACAGATTCTCTTCTAATTCTAAATCCATCACGTGCTGGCTGGCTGCCTTTTGAGAAAGTATTGATCACAAATTGTGTTTGTCCATTTCGAATAACATCAATTAACGTCGTACCTTCTCCACCGATTTTATCTACTACTCTCACTGGAATATTATTTTTCTCTAAAAATGCTGCCGTACCACTTGTTGCCATTAAGCTATAGCCGATGTTTGCAAACCTTTTTGCAAGCAGCAATGCTTCTTCCTTATCTTTATCCCCAATGGTCATTAAGACTGTTCCAAATGTTTGGATTTTCATTCCAGATGCTACTAAACCTTTATATAAAGCTTTTTCCAATGTATAATCTTTACCCATTACTTCACCAGTTGACTTCATTTCCGGTCCAAGCGTAATGTCAACTCTTCTTAATTTAGCAAAAGAGAATACCGGCACTTTTACATAAACTCCATCTTTTTCCGGTACTAACCCTGAAGAATATCCAAGACCTTCTAATGTTTCTCCTAAAATAACTTTTGTTGCGATTTTTGCCATCGGTACATTTGTTATTTTACTTAAGAAAGGCACTGTTCTACTTGAACGAGGATTTACTTCAAGTACAAACACATCTCCTTTTGACACAACATATTGAATATTTAGCAATCCAATAATGTTCAGCCCTTTAGCAAGCTTTGTTGTATAGTCGATTAATGTTTGTTTTAATTCATTCGATAAACTTTGTGGTGGATACACGGCAATGGAATCTCCTGAGTGAACACCTGCACGTTCAATATGCTCCATAATTCCTGGTATCACTACATCTTTGCCATCACAAATTGCATCAACTTCTATTTCTTTTCCTGTTAAATAACGGTCAATTAAGATTGGTTGGCCAGGGCTTGCTTTTACAGCATTCTCCATGTAAGGAATTAATTCTGCTTCTTTATAGACGATTTGCATTGCTCTTCCGCCTAATACATAAGATGGGCGAACAAGGACTGGGTAGCCAATGTTTTTTGCAACCTCTACTGCTTCTTCAACAGATAAAGCTGTTTTTCCTTCAGGCTGTGGAATTCCTAACTCACGAAGAGCCTGTTCAAACTTGTCACGATCTTCTGCACGATCTAGATCTTCAAGTGTTGTTCCTAAAATTTTCACACCGCGTTGAACTAATTGATCTGCTAAATTAATGGCAGTTTGTCCACCGAACTGCACGACAACACCTTCAGGTTTTTCTAAATCAATGATATGCATTACATCTTCAATCGTTAACGGTTCGAAGTATAATTTGTCCGAAATACTAAAATCTGTTGAAACAGTTTCCGGGTTATTGTTGATGATAATTGCCTCATATCCAGCTTCTTTAATTGCCCATACAGAATGAACCGTTGCATAATCGAACTCAATTCCTTGGCCAATTCGAATTGGACCCGAACCAAGAACTACGATGCTTTTGCGATCTGTCACAATCGATTCATTTTCTTCTTCATATGTTCCATAGAAATATGGTGTTTCCGATTCAAACTCTGCTGCACATGTATCAACCGTTTTATAAACCGGAACAAGCTTGTTTTCTGTTCTCCAGTTATACACTTCAAGCTCTGTTGTATTCCAAAGCTTCGCTAACTGAACATCTGCAAAACCTTTTTCCTTCGCCTTTTTAGCAAGTTCGAGATCAAATGGCTGTTTCACTAGCTCTTTTTCAAGTAAGATAATGCCTTCCATTTTCTTCAAGAAGAATAAATCAATTTTGCTCCATTCATGTATTGTTTCAATGGATACGCCTCTTGTTAACGCCTCTGCAATATAGAACAATCGTTCATCTCCAGCATTGCGGATTCTTTTTTCTAGTAAAGCATCGCTGATCTCTTCTCCTGATGTTAAAGCAAAATGATATACTTTTGCTTCCAGTGAACGAATCGCTTTTAACAAGGACTCTTCAAACGTACGTCCAATCGCCATTACTTCACCAGTTGCTTTCATTTGTGTACCTAAATTACGTTTAGCAGACTCAAATTTATCAAATGGGAAGCGTGGAATTTTACTTACAATATAATCAAGCGCTGGCTCAAAGCTCGCATACGTTTTTCCAGTAACTGGATTCATCATTTCATCCAATGTTAAACCAACGGCAATTTTTGCAGCAAGTTTTGCAATTGGATAGCCAGTTGCTTTACTTGCAAGTGCTGATGAACGGCTTACACGCGGGTTTACTTCGATAATATAATATTGATAGCTGTCAGGATCTAATGCTAACTGCACATTACATCCACCTTCAATTTTTAATGCACGGATAATTTTCAGTGATGTATTGCGCAATAATTGATATTCGCGGTCACTTAAAGTTTGGCTAGGTGCTACAACAATGCTGTCGCCTGTATGAATGCCGACAGGATCAATATTTTCCATGTTACATACAACGATGGCATTATCATTGCTGTCACGCATTACTTCGTATTCAATTTCTTTGAATCCTGCGATGCTTTTTTCTAATAAACATTGTGTTACCGGACTGTTTTTTAATCCACTTGCCACAATTTCATTTAAATCTTCGTCGTTATGGCATATTCCTCCGCCTGTTCCTCCTAATGTAAAGGCTGGGCGAACAATGATTGGGTAGCCGATTTGTTCCACAAATGCTTTTGCTTCTTCCATCGTATGAATAATTTCACTTTCAGGCACCGGCTCATTAAGTTCATTCATTAAATTACGGAAAAGGTCACGGTCTTCTGCTTGTTGAATAGCAGATAGCTTTGTTCCAAGCACTTCCACACCACATTCTTCCAACACGCCTGCTTCAGATAGCTCTACTGCCATATTTAATCCAGTTTGTCCTCCTAATGTTGGAAGGATAGCATCTGGTCTTTCTTTACGGATAATTCTGCTGACAAAATCTAATGTGATCGGTTCAATATATACAGCATCTGCAATCTCTGTATCTGTCATAATTGTTGCAGGATTTGAATTGACAAGGATTACTCGATAGCCTTCTTCTTTTAACGCCATACATGCTTGTGTTCCTGCATAGTCAAATTCTGCTGCTTGTCCAATGATGATTGGTCCTGACCCTATTACTAGTATACTTTTAATATCATTACGCTTTGACATATGCGGCACCTTCCTGTTTGTGTGATAAAATCATTGAAATAAATCGATCGAATAAATAATTTGCATCCTCTGGTCCTGGTGATGCTTCTGGGTGGTATTGAACAGTAAACGCTGGATACTCTTTATGCTTTAAGCCTTCTATCGTTCCATCATTTAAAGCAATATGTGTCACTTCTAAATTTGTTTGCTTAATTGATTCTTCTTGTACTGTATAGCCATGATTCTGTGCAGTTAAAGCAACCTTTCCTGTTAATAAGTCTTTGACAGGATGATTGGATCCTCTGTGGCCAAATTTCATTTTTTCTGTATTTGCACCACTTGCAAGTGCAAATAGTTGATGTCCTAAACAAATCCCAAATAGAGGAACCTTTCCAAGTACTCCTTGGATCATTTCAATAGCTTCTGGTACATCTTTTGGATCTCCAGGTCCGTTTGATAACATGATTCCATCTGGACTAAGAGCTAAAATTTCTGCTGCCGTTGTGTTGTATGGTACAACAATCACATCACAATCACGTTGATTAAGTTCTCTCAATATTCCATGCTTCATACCGAAATCTACTAATACGACACGATGTCCACGTCCTGGACTTGGATATGCTTGTTTCGTTGAAACTGATTTTACTTGATCATTTCTTAATGCTGTCGTTTTCAGTTGTTCCACTACACTATCTACATTTTCTTCGATGCTGCAAATTATACCTTTTAATGCACCGTGCTGGCGGATAATTCTTGTTAATTTTCTTGTATCAATGCCTGCTAGTCCAGCTATATTTTTTTGTTTAAAATATTCATCAAGGGAAAGTTCGTTTCTCCAATTCGATGGAAAATCGCAAACCTCTTTTACAATAAATCCTTGAATTGCAGGTGTTATCGACTCAAAATCATCACGATTGATCCCATAATTCCCAACAAGTGGATATGTTAATGTAACAATCTGTCCACAATAAGACGGATCAGATAATATTTCTTGATAGCCTGTCATTCCTGTATTGAATACTACTTCTCCAGTTGTGTTTTTATCTGCGCCAAAACCTTCGCCAATAAACACAGTTCCATCTTCAAGAATTAATTGTTTTTTCATGCGTTTACACTTTCCTTTCTCCAAGCAATCTTTCCATCTACTATAGTAGCAATCGGCCATCCTTGGCATTCCCATCCTGTAAATGGAGTATTTTTTCCTTTTGATAAAAAGGTTTCTGGATTGATTTTTTCTGTTTTCTCTAAATCTAAGATTACGATATCAGCTGCTTTTCCTTCTGCAATTTCACCAGATGCCAGTTGGAATGTATCTGCTGGTTTTTTTGCTAAAAAGTCGATTAACTGAGCAATCGTCATTTTCCCTGTTTTTACAAAATGTGTATACATTAATGGAAAAGCAGTTTCTAAGCCGACAATTCCAAATGGAGCACGCTCTATTCCTTGCGCTTTTTCTTCTGCTGTATGCGGTGCATGATCAGTTGCAATAAAATCGATTGTGCCATCAAGCAGTCCTTCGATTAAAGCATCACGATCGTCTTTCCCTCTTAATGGTGGATTCATTTTGAAATTAGGATCTTTTCCTTCAATATCATTTTCGCATAATAATAAATGATGCGGTGTAACTTCTGCTGTTACGCGGATGCCAGCTTTTTTCGCATCTCTAACAACACGGACAGATTCTTTTGTACTAATATGGCAAACATGATAATGACAGTCTGCTGCTTCTGCTAACAGAACATCTCTTGCTATATGCACCGACTCACAAACAGATGGAATTCCGTTTAATCCGTTTGCTTTTGAATATTCGCCTTCATGTACACAACCTTTATTTATAAGGCTATTATCTTCACAATGAGCAACAATGGCCATATTTAAGCTTGCCGCACGTTTCATTGCCTCTAGCATTTTCCCAGCTTCCTGAACGCCTACCCCATCATCTGTAAAAGCAAATGCCCCTAAATCTTTTAATGCAGCAAAATCTGTCAATTCCTCGCCAAGCTGTCTAGTTGTAATAGACGCATATGGGAGAACACGAACATTTGCTGTTTCTTTAATTCGTTCATTCAGACTATGTAAATGTTCAACTGAGTCTGGAACCGGTCTTGTATTTGGCATGTTTGCAATTGTCGTAAAACCACCTTTAGCAGCAGCCATCGTACCTGTTGCAATCGTTTCTTTCTTCTCGCCTCCAGGTTCTCTTAAATGTACATGCACATCGATAAAGCCTGGAGCAACCAATTTTCCATCTGCATCAATGATTTCTTCTGCTTCATTTGTAATAGAAGCAGCTATCTCTTTTATTACCCCATCTTGAATGTAAATATCTTTTGTTACAAGTTCCCCAGTATTAGTAAGTAATTGGCCATTTTTTATGATCATTGACATGTAATTTTCCTCCTTCAACTTTTTGTAGTGATCTTTTTAACACTGCCATGCGAATAAACACACCGTTTTGCATTTGTTTAAAAATTCTAGAACGGCTGCACTCCACTAGTTCATCTGCAATTTCAACATCGCGGTTTACAGGAGCAGGATGCATAATAATACTGCCTGCTTTCATGCGTTTTTCTCTTTCAACCGTCAGTCCATACTTCTGAAGATATTCCTTTTTATCTATGTCTAACGAATTTTCACTATGACGTTCATGCTGAATTCTTAACAGCATGACAACATCTGACGTTTCAATTGCTGTATCGATGTCCTCATAATTTGCATTTTGCAGTAGATTTTCATCAAACCATTCAGCTGGTCCAGAGAATACTACATTTGCTCCAAGCCTTGTTAATGCATCTGCGTTGGATCGAGCTACACGGCTATGTCTTATATCGCCAATTATGCTGACTTTTAAGCCTTCAAAACCGTTAAACTCCTGTTGAATCGTTAATAAATCTAATAATGATTGTGTCGGATGATTTTCACACCCATCTCCTGCATTAATCACAGGAATATTTACCTTGCCAACTAGCTCTTCGAAATAATTATCTTCCTCATGTCTTACAACTACTGCATTTACACCAATTGATTCCAAGGTGCGTACTGTATCATATAATGTTTCCCCTTTAACAACACTCGATGCATTCGTTTCAAATGGAATCACTTCAAGTCCTAGTTTTCTTTCTGCTACTTCAAAGCTGCATTTTGTCCTTGTGCTCGGCTCAAAGAAAAGATTTGCAACAAAACTTTGCTTAGTCGGTTTCCATTGAGCCCCATTCGCAAAATTTTGTGCGTCATTAAGGATAGCTTTAATAGCTGATATGGATAATTCTGCTGTTGTTAATAAGTTTTCCATTAATTTTGCCTCCTTGTTATAAGAAAAGCGGAAGCGCCTTGCTCAGCCCCGAAGAAAAAATGTTCACATGACTCAAAAAGTGCTTTTTACTTTTAGAGGCATGGGGTTATTTTTCACAGGGGCTGGCTGCTTGCGCTAGATACTCATCTAAATTCAAAAATTTTATGCTTTCTTATCTTTAAAAAAAGACACCCAATGAGGCTTATAAGGGTGTCTTAGAGTTGAAAAGTTTACACACCTACATAAGCCGTTTTCGTTTTACTTTAAAACAACACATAGACAAAATTGTGAAACCTTCAACACCCTTAAAAGTCTCTCTGTACTTTTTTAAAAGGTGTAACTTTATTTAGTTTGTTCTACTTTATTTGCTTCAAATAAATCTTCTTTTGCTTTTTCTCTGCCTGGAAGAAGGAGATTAAGCATAATTCCAATGATTGCTGCAAGCGCCATTCCTTCTACTTTAAATTGATCGCCTATATGAATGGATGCTCCACCAATGCCTGTTACTAGAATAACAGATGCAATCACTAAATTGCGATTTTTACTAAAGTCTGTTTTAGCTTCTACTAATATTCTAAGGCCTGATGATGCAATAATTCCAAATAACAAGATGGAAACCCCTCCCATTACTGGAACTGGGATCGAATGGATTAATGCTGTAATCTTACCGATAAATCCAAATATGATTGCGAGTATTGCTGCACCTGCCACTACATATACACTATATACTCTCGTAATTGCCAGTACGCCAATATTTTCTCCATAAGTTGTTTTTGGCGGACCGCCAATTAACGCAGAAATAAGTGTTGCTGTGCCATCTCCAAGGATGCTTCGGTGTAATCCTGGATCTTTTATATAATCTTTTCCTACTACTTTGCTTAAAACAAGCTGATGTCCGATATGTTCAGTTAGCGTTACAATTGCGACCGGTACAAACAATGCTAGTATAGCAGCATTTATATTTACTTGATAGTCAGCAAATGGGAAAATAAAATCTGGCATTTCAAATACGTCTGCTTCTATTACTTGTTGAAAATCCACCACACCAACTGCAAGGGCATATAAGTATCCTACAATAATTCCCGCAAGGATTGGGATAAAGCTGAATACCCCTTTTCCAAAGATCGTAAACAGTATCGTTGCCAGTAATGTCACTAACGCGACGGAAAAGTATAACAAGTTGTATGTTTGGGTGGCCGGGTCATTCATTGCCTGACTTACTGCAGTACTTGCCAATGCTAATCCGATTACCATGATGACTGGACCAACAACAATTGGCGGCAATATGTTCATAATCCAGCGATAACCCACTTTTTTAATAAGCAATGCTACAATGCCGTAAACGATGCCTGCAATAAATGTTCCGATCATTGCAGCACCTGGCCCACCTAATTGTTTAGCGGCTATCACAGGTGCAATAAAGGCAAAGGAGGAACCTAAGTAAGCAGGAACTTGCCATTTCGTAATAATCAAAAATGCAAGTGTTCCAAGTCCGCTTGAGATTAAGGCAACTGCTGGACTTAAACCTATGAGAAAAGGTACTAAAACAGTTGCTCCAAACATCGCAAATAAGTGCTGTAAACTTAGTGTAATCCATTGAGATGCGGAAGGTTTATCTTGTATATCCAATACTGGTTTATGTCTATTCATGCTGTCTCCTCTTGCACTACATTGATGTATTTAACCTTTATTATGTGCTTTCTTCTTTAAAAAAACCCCTTCAATGCAAGACATATCAGGGGTTTTAAGCAGAAGGAAATAAGACCTCATCTGTTATCACCCCTTATCAGTCTCGCTGTACTGCAATTAAAAGGGTTATTTATTATTTTTCAAATATATTTACTTCATCATGATCGTCCACTTCTGCTAAATCAACGACAATTTTTTCTGAACTGGATGTTGGAATATTTTTCCCAACATAATCGGCTCTAATCGGCAATTCTCTATGACCTCTATCTACCAGCACTGCAAGCTGTATAGAAGAAGGTCTTCCAATGTCCATCAACGCATCCATCGCTGCACGAACAGTTCTTCCCGTATACAGTACATCATCCACTAAAATGACTTTTAAATCCTGTATTTCTGTCGGAATATCAGAACCTTTTACAAGAGGTTCCTTATTATTAGTTTTTTTCGATAAGTCATCACGGTATAAGGTGATATCAAGCTCTCCAACTGCAATCTTTTTCCCTTCAATTTGCGAAATCCTTTCCGCCAATCGATTTGCAATAAAAATTCCTCTTGTCCGAATACCAACTAGAATACAATTTTCAATTCCTTTATTTTTCTCAATAATTTCGTGTGCAATTCTAGTTAAAGCTCTTCTAATTGCTTGATCATCTAATACAAGTGCTTTTTGTGACATGTATGAAATCACCTTTCTACAAAAAAATCCTCTCAACCGATTTGGATGAGAGGACAGACTTGTAGTGTACTTAGCCATATCATGGCATATCCGATTCCTTCTCAACCTCACGGGATTGATTTAAAGGACTTATTTAACTACTGTAATGATAGTACAAACAGGAGGTTATGTCAACGATTATTTCTTAAATTGTTTAACAGTTCCTCAAAATCTTTTGGCAAGGGTGCTTCGAATTCTTTATACTCGCCTGTTCTTGGATGATTAAATCCTAATACACCTGCATGAAGTGCTTGACCGCCTAAATCTAATGTTTTGCGTGGTCCATATTTTGGATCACCTGCTAATGGGAAGCCGATATATTTCATATGCACACGAATTTGATGCGTTCTGCCTGTTTCCAGTTGACATTCAACAAATGTAAATCCGTCTAATCTCTCTAATACATGAAAATGGGTAACAGCATGTTTGCCTTTATCCACTACCGTCATGCTTTGTCGATCTTTTGGATCACGTCCTAAAGGTGCATCTATTGTGCCATAATCATGTGGAATGCTGCCATGTACAAGTGCTTTATACTTTCTTGTCACTGTTTTTTCAACCAACTGATTGACTAAACTTTCATGAGCTGCATCATTTTTTGCCACCATTAATAATCCGGAAGTATCTTTATCAATACGATGAACAATACCTGGTCGCATTACCCCATTAATACCGGATAAATCTTTGCAATGAGCCATTAATCCATTTACGAGTGTGCCGGAAACATGTCCCGGAGCTGGATGAACAACCATTCCTTTTGGTTTATTTACGACAAGAACATCACTGTCTTCATAATAAATATCAAGATCCATTTCTTCTGCAGCTACGTCCAATTCAGTCGGATCTGGGATATCAATCATGATAATATCATTTAATACCCCTTTATATTTTGTTTTCACAATATTTCCATTTACGGTAACATGGCCATCTTTGATCCATGCTTGAACTTGTGTGCGTGACCAGTCTTTTTCTATCGTAGAGATAATTTTATCAATTCTTTCATTTACTTGATCATCTTGAATGATATGTTCCCTTTTTTCCATTTTCTTTCTCCTTCTTCGCTTCTCTTTCCTCCCTCAGCATGACAAATAACAATAAAATAACGCCGATTACTAAACTTGAATCTGCAATATTAAATATCGGAAAATCATAACGGAAGATATACGTATTAATAAAGTCAACTACATACTGATGTCTGATGCGGTCGATAAAATTGCCGACTGCACCGCCTAAAATCAATCCTAACGAAACGCCAAATAATCTTTTCCCCTTCGTTCCTGTTTGAATAAAATAACAAATCCCTGCGATGACTAATATGGTAACAATATAGAAAAAAGCCATTTTTCCTTCTAATATTCCCCAAGCAGCTCCAGAATTTCGATGAGAAGTAATATAAAAGAAATTTTTTATTACTTCTATGCTTTCTCCAAGGTCCATATTTTTAGCGACTAACCATTTTGTCCATTGATCGATTACGATAATAACAAGTGCAATTATGTAATAAAACACCAAAGTTTCCTCCAATTCTCGAGTCTACTTTAGCATTTTAGCATAATCTACATAAAAACGATAGTTATCGTTTCAGGCTGTCGACAATCGCTCGCTTTCTTCGTCACTCAACTTTTTCGGATGCTCATTACCCAAATTCGGTAACTCCGCTCCTCAAAAGTCTTCGTTCCTTGAAAGGCAAACGATTTCGATCAGCCTGAATGGTTTCGTCAGCTTTTCATTTTGCAAGCCCATAGTTTTACTTCTTTTAGTGCAGAGATTTTCGATAATATGATTGCATTTCTTGTACATCCTTTTTGGATTTAATTGTTGGAATAATGGCTAAAATATCTTCTGGAATAAGTTCACCAGAAATTTCACAAGTTCCAAAGTTTCCACTTTCTAATCTTTTCATTGATTCTTCTACATCATAAAGTTCCGCTTCAATGTAATGATTTATTTTCGATTCTCTTTTCACTCTTAATGTAGTTATTAACTCTATTTGTGTCATACGGAGTTCTGTATAAAGCTTTTCTAAATTCTTATTCATACGCCATCCTCCGTTCTAAGTTGTAATTAATGTGTGTTCAAAGCAAGCCAACGAAGATTCGCCGCTTATCATTTGATTTCTTTTTGAACTTCTTCTAAATATAGTTTTTCCAGATTGCGATTGAAAAACCAACTTAACTTTTTACAGTCATAACAACTATTAACGGAGGTGGAAGTATTTAATTGGAATAATAAAACGATATTTCTCTTAACAAAAGCCATGACCCTTACTAGGCCATGGCTTTAACTTAAAGAAAAAATATCTTATTAAGCTAAGTCGCTGTAATTTTCTTTTACTACGCTTGCACATCTAGCACATAGTGTTGCATGGTCTGCATCCGTGCCAATATCTGTTGTAACAGTCCAGCATCTTTCACAAGTTTCGCCATCTGCTTTTGAAACAATGATTGCAGCATGCTCCAATTTTAATGCATTTTCAGGTGCTAGTTCATAATCACCAGCTACTTCAAAACCAGAAACAATAAATAATTGTTTTAAATTCTCTTGAATAGAATTTAGCAGTTCATTTGTTTCTTCGTTAACATATAAAGTGATTTTTGCAGCAAGTGATTTCCCGATTACTTTTTGGTTGCGCGCTTCTTCTAATGCTTTTAATACATCATCACGCAGTTGCATAAATTTATTCCATTTTTCTAAAAGAGCTTCACTATTTTTATGTTCCACATATTCAGGGAAATCCGTTAACTGTACACTCTCTTCTACTGCAGATGTAATATGAGTCCATACCTCATCTGCTGTATGAGGAAGAATTGGTGCAACTAGTTTCGTTAAACTGATTAAGCTTTCATATAAAACTGTTTGAATTGCTCTTCTTTCATGATTATCATTTGCTTCAATATATAAAACATCTTTTGCAAAATCTAAATAGAATGCACTTAAATCAAGTGTGCAGAAATTATTAATATTATGATAAATAGTTGAAAACTCAAATTTATCATAAGCATCATTTACATTTCTAATTAAATTATTCAATTTAACCATCATAAATTGATCCACTTCACGAAGATCATTATATGATACAGTATTTTTTTGCGGATCAAAATCTGCTAAGTTGCCTAATAAGAAGCGGAACGTATTTCTGATTTTGCGATATACTTCTGTTACTTGTTTTAAAATAGCGTCTGAAACACGTACATCTGCTTGGAAATCAACAGAAGCAACCCATAAACGCAAAATGTCTGCACCTAGCTGGTTCATTACTTTTGCAGGCACGACTACATTTCCAAGGGATTTACTCATTTTTCTGCCTTCTCCATCAAGAGCAAAACCGTGGCTTAGCACACCTTTATACGGCGCTTTGCCAGTAACCGCTACAGCAGTTGATAGTGATGAGTTAAACCAGCCTCGATATTGGTCGGAACCTTCTAAATAAAGATCTGCCGGTCTTTGTAATTCTGGTCTTTCTTCCAAAACTGATTGATGTGATGAACCTGAATCAAACCAAACATCCATAATGTCTGTTTCTTTTGTAAATGTACCGTTAGGGCTTCCTGGATGTGTAAAGCCTTCTGGCAATAATTCTTTTGCTGATTTTTCAAACCAAATATTTGAACCATGCTCTCTAAACAGAGAAGAGATGTGATCGATTGTTTCATCAGTAATAATGCTCTCGCCATTTTCTGCATAAAATACCGGGATTGGCACTCCCCACGCACGCTGTCTTGAAATACACCAGTCGCCGCGATCGCGTACCATGTTGTACAGTCTTGTTTCTCCCCAAGAAGGTACCCATTTTGTTTCTTTAACTGCTTCTAATAACTCTTTTCTGAAGTCTTTTATAGAAGCAAACCATTGGGCAGTTGCACGGAAGATAACCGGTTTTTTAGTTCTCCAATCATGCGGATAAGAATGGGTAATAAATTCTAATTTTAAAAGAGCGCCGACTTCTTGTAATTTCTCGGTAATTGGTTTATTTGCTTTATCATAAAATAACCCTTCAAATCCAGGTGCATCTGATGTCATTAATCCTTTATCATCAACTACACTTAATACTTCCAAGCCATACTTCTGACAAACTAGGAAGTCATCTTCCCCATGGCCAGAAGCAGTATGAACGCAGCCTGTACCAGCGTCTGTTGTAACATGTTCGCCTAACATAACAAGGGATTCACGATCATAGAAAGGATGAACTGCTTTAATATTCTCAAGCTCCGATCCTTTAACTTCTTGAACCACTGTTGTATCAGTCCACTCTAATTCTGTTGTCACCGTCTCTAATAAGTCTTTTGCTACTAAATATTTATTTCCTTTTTCCTCTACAATGACATATGTTAGTTCTGGATGAACGGAAATTCCAAGGTTTGCTGGAAGCGTCCATGGAGTTGTTGTCCAAATAACGATTTGAACATCTTCTCCAATTACGCCATTTCCTTCTTTCACTTTGAAGCCAACATAAATGGATGGCGACTGCTTATCTTTGTATTCAATTTCAGCTTCTGCCAATGCAGATTCACTTGTTGGGGACCAATAAACTGGTTTTAATCCTTTGTAGATATAGCCTTTTTTCGCCATTTCTCCAAATACTTTAATTTGCTGCGCTTCATATGCCGGCTTTAACGTAATATATGGATTTTCCCAATCGCCGCGTACACCTAAACGTTTGAATTGTTCTCTTTGACTGTCAATTTGTTCAAGTGCATACTCTTCGCAAAGTTTGCGAAATTCAGCAACCGTCATTTCTTTTCGCTTTACCCCTTTATTTGTAAGGGCTTGTTCAATCGGCAGACCATGTGTATCCCAGCCCGGTACATAAGGTGCATTAAAACCAGTCATCGATTTATAGCGGATAATAAAATCTTTTAAAATTTTATTCAAGGCATGGCCAATATGAATATCACCGTTTGCATATGGCGGTCCATCATGCAAAATATATTTTGGACGATCTTTTGTACGTTCTTGTACTTTTTCATAAATATTCATATCATTCCATTGCGCCTGAATATCTGGCTCACGGTTAGGCAGATTACCTCTCATCGGAAATGCTGTTTTCGGCATAAGCAATGTGTCTTTGTATTCCATTTATTAATTCCTCCATTAATTATATTCTGTTTGTATTCATACAGGTTTTCCCTCAGGTTGGTATGCTTCTTTTCTATTATAGTCTTTGTAAGTTGTTAGTTAATCAGAACATAACAAAAAACCTCCTCATCCCATAAAAGGGACGAGAAGGTTTATATTTATCCCGCGGTACCACCCTTATAGACAGAAATAACTTCTATCCACTTTGAGCATTTTGTAACGGTGATGAACCGCCTTTTCCTACTTACACGTTCAAAAAAGGTACTCGAGGGTGATTTTCCAATTCCGACTTATACCAGGCTTCCACCATCCCTGATTCGCTTTTACATAAGTTTCCCGAAATTTGTACTGTCCCTGTCTACGCAAACATGAATATACTTTTGTTAAAAAATTATAGGCTAAAATAGCTCTGTTCGTCAAGATAAGATCGATTATTTCGCAGAATTTAACTCAGAAGCGTCCAATTCGTATTCTAACAAATGGTCCCAATCGTCATTATTTAACATATCCAATTGAGCTTCTATCAGCATTTTAAATCGAGTTCGAAACACTTTTGACTGCTTTTTCAGCTCTTCAATTTCCAATGCGATTTTTCTCGCTTTTGATAATGACTCATTAATTATTCGGTCCGCATTTTTTTCTGCTTCTTTAATGATTAATTTCGCTTCTTTTTGTGCGTTTCGTTTTACTTCTTCTGCTGCTTCTTGTGCAACAACTATCGATTTATTTAATGTTTCTTCTATATTATTATAGTGGCCAATTCGGTCAGTTAATTCGCTTAATCTCTCATCCAACGCTTTTTTTTCACGAATAATGTTTTCATAATCCTTTATCACTTGATCTAAAAATTCATTTACTTCGTCTTCATCATACCCACGAAAACCTTTACTAAATTCTTTATTATGAATATCTAACGGTGTTAATGGCATGCCGCCACCTCCCAAACTTCTATTTCATTTTCCTTTTCGTTATGTATCATTTTACAACAATTCGACAACATCAACGTAATTCCTTTATTTTTTTTGAAAATACGTCAAAAAAAGTGAGTTAGAGACAAAATAATTGCTATTGAAAATATTGTAACATAGTTAAGATAGAAAAAAACTATTCTTTTTGGAAAGAAAAGCAAAATGTTTGTCCTATAAATGCAAGAAGTACCGTATGGACTTATTTGATTCTACCTATAATGACTCTCCATTTATCTTTTTTTGTTCTTCCTTCAATTACTTTTATGATGGATCTTCCATGCCCTCTAACGGAAAGTACATCTCCTTCTTCACAAACGAAAGCCACTTGTTCCACTGTCGTGAAATTTACTTTTGTTAAACCATTTGTAATAAAATTTTGCGCTTTTTGTCTAGATATATTGTAAATTCCAGCAAGTACGGTATCCAACCTTAAAGATGAAAGAGTCGTACTACTTTCGGTCCAATTTTCTTCTGTATGTAATACGTTATCCCACTGTTCCTCTTTTAGCTGCACTTTCGCTTTCCCGATAGAATTTAATTGCAAACGAACATAATCTTTCATCTCTTCACATAAAATAAGCTGAATTCTGTCCTCTTTTATTAATATATCGCCAAATTTACTTCTGGTTAATCCTAATGACATAATACTACCTAGCACTTGAGGATGTTCAATGGTAATAAATTTCTTAGGATACTCTATTTCCATTAATGTCAGCTGAAAATCATCTTCCTCTTTTTGATAATAATCGGGAAATAATAACGCTCTTTTCCGTTCGGCTTCTTTTGTTCCCCCTGAAAAGGCAACTTTAATCGACTGATTTTGACCAATGATCATACTGACTATTTTTTGTTCTCGAGGATCTAAAAAATCGGTCAGCTTTGGTGCATAGGAATTTTCTACATCGTTTCGCCAAGCAAACACTTGATCAATAAAGTCTTTTTCTTCCGGTCGAAAATGCTGATAGATTGACATCAACTAATCCCCCTTCTAAAACGGTTTAAAACAAAGGCTGTTTTCGTATAGTTTGTTGCTTTTAAACTCGCAGCCTGAATACACTTCGTCCGTTTAGCGAGCGTCGAGCCTCCTCGTCGCATACGCTCTGCTTAAGTCTCGTCTTCCTCGCATTCCCACAGGAGTCTACGTGTATTCAGTCTGCTGAGTACTTCTTCTTCCATTTTTTACGTAAAAACAACAAACTTTGAGAAAACAGCCAAAACAAAAAGAAAAAAGGCCATCTTCCAGCCCTTTTTCCGTTGTTTCTATTAAACGAACCAGGTAAATAGTTGTCTTACGCCACCCATTGCTAATCGTAAAACAAAAATAGCTACAATTGGAGATATATCAATCATGCCAATCGGAGGAATAAATCTTCTGAATTGCTCTAAATACGGTTCACAAATACGTGCTAAAATTCTGCCAAATCCCGTTTCTTTTGCACTTGGAATCCATGACATTAATATATAAATAATTAAGGCATATGAATAGACTGTAATTAAGTTGATGATTATATTATATAACATGACCATAAAGGGCTACCACCTCGAATGTTCAAATTCAGTTTCTTGGAGAATTTGCGAAATATTTCCCGATACTTCGACATTATCAGGCGTACATAAAAAGATATCGGTTCCAATTTTTTGAATATCTCCACCTATAGCATATACAGTGCCGCTCAGAAAATCGACAATCCTTTTTCCTTGATCCTTTTCAATACGCTGCAGGTTGACAACAACAGCACGTCTGTTTTTTAATTGATCAGCAATATCTTGTGCCTCTGCATATACACGTGGCTCTACTAAAAATACTTTTGATGATTTTTGTACACTTTGCAAACTAACCACATTTTGTTTCTGCCCAGTTGATTGCGATTGATTCGATATATGATGTGGTTGTTGCTGCTGTTTATACTGTTTTACTGGTTCTACTTCTTCTTCGTATCTTTCTTGTTCCTCATCATAATCATCTTCTAAAAAGAAGAACGTTTTGATTTTCGATTTTATACTCATTTTAAGCCTCCTATCTGTCGTTTCCTACTAAAGCAGTGCCAATTCTTATCATGGTTGCTCCTTCTTCGATAGCAATCGAGTAATCATTTGACATTCCCATAGAAAGCTCTCTACATGGTGCATACGATAACTGCAGCTTTTGAATTTCTGTTTGCAGCTGCTTTAATGATCGGAAGCAATAACGAAGCTGTGCTTCATCATCTGTAAATGGCGCCATCGTCATTAATCCGACAATTTGAATATTCGTATACTCAGATAAATTTTTTATAAAGCTGATTGTTTCTTCAGATGCCAATCCATGTTTGGATTCTTCTTGTGAAGTATTCACTTGTACAAAACATTTTATTGTTCTATCAGCACGTTTATGTATCTCTTTTGCTAAACTCAAACGATCAAGTGAATGGATATAATCGACATAATCAATAATACTTTTTACTTTTCTCGTTTGCAAGGAGCCGATAAAATGCCATACAGGCTTGTCCTTTAATGTTTCATATTTAGATAGAAGTCCATCTTCCCGATTTTCTCCTAAATGACTCACACCTGTCTCAAGTGCTTCTTGGGCTCTTTCTATTGTAACATATTTTGTCACCGCAATTACGGTAATATCATCCTTTGAGCGATGTGCTTTTTGACAAGCTTCTTCAATATTCTTTTCTATTTCTAATAAATTATTTTTTACAAACATTTTAAACGGTAACATCCTCTCTCCAACCGATAAAACTCATCATTCTTCCTGTTTTCCCATTATCTCGGCGATGTGAAAAGAAGTAGTCCTCATGATGGCTGGTACAATAATTTGTAAGTTGTATATTTTTTTCGGAAACCCCTGCTTTTATTAGAATTTGCTTATTAAGCTGCTGTAAATTTAACGCATATTGATTGGGCGAAACTAAATAATATGGTTTTGCCTCATCTGCTGACAATATCTTTTCTACTTCGGCAATTACGCGATCATCGACAATATACCTCCGCTCGGAAATAGAAGGACCAATCACAGCCATTATTTCATTTGCTTTAATGTGATGTGAATTAAATACGGCAATCATTTCTTTAGCAATATTCTGTACGGTTCCTTTCCAGCCTGCATGAGCAATTCCAATTGCACCTGTTGCGGGATGGAAGAAGTATAACGGCACACAATCAGCATAGCATAATGTTAATAGCACTCCTTTTTCCATTGTAAAAAAACCGTCTGTATCTGTGCAGGCACTTTCATAATCAAAGGCTCCTTTGCCAGCATGCTCCTTTGTCACGATTTCAATATTCGTTTGATGCGTTTGTTCTGCTCCCACCCATTTTTCTAACGGAAAATCCAATTTGTCTGCAACAATTTTACGATTAGCACAAACCGTTTCTTTTAAATCATTCACGTGAAAAGCAAGATTTAAACTTTGTAATTCTTTTTCACTTTTGCCGCCATTTTTCGTGGAAAATCCAGCAAGCAAATTAGGATATGCTTTACACCAATCAGCGATCGTAAAAAACTCTTGTTCCTGTAAAATAAATGGCTCCATTTTTCTAACCTCATTGTTTTTTTATAGTGTACCATACTCATGATAATTTGGTCATAAAAAAATCATTATTTACCTGTTAGAGAAGCTGTTATTCTTCCTGATCTGCCAATGCGAGATGATTATTGTAGCGTACTAATATAACGTCTTCACCAATTTTTAATATATTGCTCCACGGAATGACAATATCTGCATCTCGTCCGAAAAAACCAAGCACTCTGCCAGGACCTCCTATTATGATCGATTCGATTTTTCCAGTTTGTAAATTTATATCAATATCCCCAATATTACCAAGTTTTTTCCCGTTGGCAACATTTACAACATCTTTTATTTGAAAGTCAGATATTTTCATCACTATTTTCACCCCTACCATCTGTTTACCCGATAAGTAAAAACCATCGTATAGTAAGTATATGATGCATAGCTGAAAAATTAGTACAACAAAAAAGACTACCTTGAAAGTAGTCTTTTTTGTTGATTCAGTAATCTTTGTCCAATTTATACAAATACCATTAACTTTGTATATTCTTATTCATTTGTTTAATAGCAGCTTTTTCTAATCGTGATACTTGCGCTTGTGAGATACCAATTTCATCAGCAACTTCCATCTGTGTTTTCCCTTGAAAAAACCGTTTTCGTAATATTAGCTTCTCTCGATCATTTAATCTTCTCATACCTTCTTTTAATGCAAGTTCTTCTACCCATTGAATATCCTTGTTTTTTTCATCACTTAACTGATCCATCACATAGATTGGATCTCCACCATCATTATAGATTGGTTCAAAAAGGGAAACTGGATCTTGGATTGCATCTAAAGCAAATACAATATCCTCATGAGGAATATCCAGCTCTTTTGCTATTTCCTCAGCTGTCGGTTCCTTTGATGTTTTACTCATCAAACGCTCTCTTACTTGCAATGCTTTATAAGCGATATCTCTTAGAGACCTTGATACCCGAATCGGATTATTATCCCGCAAGTAACGACGAATTTCTCCAATAATCATCGGGACAGCATAGGTGGAAAACTTTACGTTTTGACTTAAATCAAAATTATCAATAGATTTCATTAGACCAATACAACCAACTTGAAATAAGTCGTCCACGAATTCGCCTCTATTATTAAACCGCTGAATAACACTTAAAACGAGGCGAAGATTTCCATTTACTAGACTTTCTCTCGCGGTTATATCACCCAGATGCATTTGCTTGAAGAGCTGTCTCATTTCTTCGTTTTTTAATACTGGAAGCTTAGATGTATCCACACCGCAAATTTCTACTTTATTTCGAGTCAATCTATTTCCCTCCTTACAGGAGCTGCTGTTCAAAAAACAGTATCTCCTTGCGAAGGAAAAATATGCATGCACGAATTTTGCAATCTTTTTGCCCATCAAAAAAACCCTTGTAAACAAGGGTTTTTTTCTAAAAAATATTTTTTTACACCATTTTATTAAATTCTTTTTTTAGTCTTTTGATAATCCTTTTTTCTAAACGGGAAATATAGGATTGTGAAATTCCTAACATATCTGCGACATCTTTTTGCGTTTTTTCTTCACCAGTTCCTAACCCAAACCGCAGTTCCATAATTTGTTTTTCTCTTTTTGAAAGCTGATGCAACGCTTTAATTAATAACTTTTTATCCACACTTGCATCTAAATCTTTTGTAATTATATCATCTTCCGTTCCCATTACATCGGATAATAATAACTCATTTCCATCCCAATCAATATTTAACGGTTCATCAAAAGAAACCTCTGAACGAATTTTATTATTTCTTCTTAAATACATTAATATTTCATTTTCTATACATCTAGACGCATATGTAGCTAATTTAATTTTTTTTTCGGGATTAAATGTATTAACTGCTTTGATTAAGCCAATCGTCCCAATGCTAATAAGATCTTCAATATTTATACCTGTATTTTCAAATTTCCTTGCAATATAAACAACCAATCGCAAATTCCTTTCAATCAGCATCGATCGTGCTGCTTGATCGCCTTTTGGAAGCTTTTTTAATAGTTCTTCTTCTTCTTCTTTGCTTAACGGTGGTGGCAATGCTTCACTTCCGCCAATATAAAATACTTCATCTGATTTTATCCCTAATTTGATTAATAATTTATACCAGTAATAAGTGAGGCGAAGCTTTAATTTTTTCATAATTGTCCTCCTTCTAATTGATGAATGTTAAGAGTATAGTATATTAACTAACCTTTTCACTATTTACGATCTTTTTACCTGTTAACATTTTTGGATGCACAATACAATCAAATGAATCATCGGAAGACAGCTGCTGTTTCGTAAAAGAAATAAGACCTTTTTCTACTAATATTAATTCTTGATTTACCGTTATAAAAAGATTATCCGGTTTAATCGCTATAATTAATTGATGTTCCTTTCCCACCACTTTATATGGAATAATCCGCATTTTCGATTCCCACTCTTCCGCAACATTTTTTTCACCATAAATAATAGCGTCCGCATTCTCAGCAAAGGCAAATATATCTTCTGGAATCTCTCCATTTAAGCTATTTAAAGACACAAACATGACAGGTACTTTCGTAATGGGATCATATACTTGATTTCCACTATCCACTAACCCCCTTACATAAAAATGTTGATTCGCAAGCTGAAAGGTGACTTGCACCATTTGATCATACTTTATTTTTGTAATTTCAATACCGTCTACATTCTTTTTCGAAAAATGCCAAGCAAGCGGAAATCCAAGCAACACAAACAACCAGCTGATAGGATCTCCAAATCCTTTTACACTTTCTTGCAAAACGGAAGAAGATAATTGAAAATCAAATTGTATAAAATAATGAACACCGATTAAGGTGCCGCCAATTAAGAAAGTGGCAAAATAAAATGTCATCAGCCCACTAATAAAGTAACGAAATTTTTTATAGCCAAAAGCCGTTAAAATCATTACAACCGAAAATAATAATTTCGATATAGGATGACTTGTGTATTCGTGAAAAGGGCTAACAGCAAATAAAATAACAAGGCTTCCTATAAAACCACTTAAAATGATTCTCCAAAGACGAGCATTTCTTTTTAACACAATGGCGGTTAAGTAGAGTAGCAGACTGTCAAATAAAAAATTTAATAGCCATATTACATCTAAATAAATGGCCAACCATCATTGCCTCCTCTCTAAAAACTAGCATGAGTTTTTACTCTCAAAAAAAAGCGATGTGAGAGGGCCAACCCTTCCTCTATTAATCTGTTACGAAAAAGTATAACCTACAATGGATATGGAAGTGTGTCACTTTCTGTAATCAAAAAAACAGAAATTTTCTCTATTAGGAACAGATTTTGTCATTATTTATCGCATGCCACTATTTCTTATTCTAATCTTTAATTATCAGTTTTTTTCAAACAGATAAAGCGCTATTTTTTGTTAAAACAAAAAAGCCTAGGATTTCTCCTAGACTTTTTTGTTGCTTTTTTTAAGATAACAAAGTGTATTTTTTCTGAAAGTAGATGGTTATCTAGCTCCAACGCCTAGCCCCTGTGAAAAATAACCTCTTGTCTCTAAAAGTAAAAAACACTTTTTGAGACAAGAGAACATTTTTTCTTCGGGGCTGACCAAGGCGCTTCCGCTTTTCGTTTTATCTACGACGATTTCTGTTACGAAGAAAAGTTGGAATATCAAGGGTCTCTTCGCCTTGTGGAATAGAATCCCTTCTAGTTGTTTCTTTCGTATTCGTATGCTGCTGATGTTGCTGCTCTTCTCTATTTACTTCACGTGTATGAGTTGGCGCATTATTAGGTTTTACACCACCAAATGAAGATCTTGCTGTTGGTGGTGAGACTGCATCTGCATTAAATCCTGTTGCAATTACAGTTACGACAATTTCGTCTTTTAAATCTTCATTAATAACAGAACCGAAAATCATATTTACTTCTTGATCTGATGCAGATGCAACAATATCAGCCGCCTCTTGCACTTCATATAAACTTAAATTTGTACCGCCAGTAATATTCATTAATACACCTTGTGCTCCATCAATCGACTTTTCCAACAATGGCGACGAAATAGCTTTTTTCGCTGCTTCAGAAGCACGGTTTTCACCTGAGGCAACACCAATGCCCATTAATGCAGATCCTTTATTAGCCATAATTGTTTTCACATCAGCAAAGTCTAAGTTGATTAAACCAGGTGTTGCAATTAAATCAGAGATACCTTGTACACCTTGACGCAATACGTTATCTGCTTCTCTAAACGCCTCAAGCATCGGTGTGCTTTTATCTACTATTTCAAGCAAACGATCATTTGGAATAACGATTAACGTATCAACCGCTTCTTTCATTGCAGAAATTCCGCCTGATGCTTGATTAGAGCGTTTTCTTCCTTCAAATGTAAATGGCCTTGTCACAACACCAACTGTCAATGCTCCTAAGTCACGTGCTATTTGGGCAATAACAGGAGCAGCACCAGTTCCTGTTCCTCCACCCATTCCAGCAGTAACAAACACCATATCAGAGCCCTTTAGTGCTTCTTCAATTTGTTCTTTGCTTTCTTCAGCTGCTTTTTTTCCAACTTCCGGATTAGCACCAGCACCTAATCCTCTTGTTAATTTACCGCCAATTTGCATTCTAACTTCTGCTTTAGATAAATTTAATGCTTGTGCATCTGTATTAACAGCAATAAATTCTACACCTTGAACACCGTGTTCAATCATTCTATTAACAGCATTGTTTCCGCCGCCGCCAACCCCAATGACTTTTATCGTTGCTAAAGAATCTATATTTGTATCAAATTCCAACATGACAAATCCTCCTAATTCGTCGATATTCAGCAGTATCGAACTGTCCGCATCTCAATTCTTGGTGATATGGAGTAAATATTCCATTTTTTAGTTTTTATTATCTTAATCGAAAAAATAACCCATAAACTTTTTAAATTTAGATGGTCCTTTTTCTTGTACCTGTTTTTCATACACAGGTTTTTGTGGTGATTGTTTGTGATTTCTCTCTTTGCTTTCTGCTGCAGCTACTGGGACTGCCTGATGGATATTACCACCTTGAAGTTTATTATTTTTATAGGAGAATTTAATTAAACCAACTGCAGTAGTATATTGTGGCTCTCTTACTCCAATATAATCAGGAATGGCAATTCTCACTCGGTTTTGGTACATATCTTGCGCTAGTTCCAGAATTCCTTTTGTATTAGCAACACCGCCTGTTAATACAAAACCACCAGGTAAGTCATACACTCTTAATCTTTTTAATTCCTCTGCAATTAATTCAAACAACTCTTCTATTCTTGCTTCTATAATATCAGATATTTCTAGTTGATTAAATTGTTGATGTTGATCGCTTCCAATGATTGGAACACTGAACACTTCCTCTTCTGAGGCTTGTTCATAAAATGCATAGCCATATTTAACTTTTATTTTCTCTGCATCATCTGTCGTTGTACGAAGACCGATGGAAATATCTTTTGTAATATGGTCTCCTCCAATTGGAAGGACACTTGTCGTTTTCAAAAAACCGTTCTCAAATACGGCAATGGTAGTGGAACCTCCACCAATATCTAAGAGAGCAACTCCGAGGTTTTTTTCATCTTTTGATAGCGCAAAGGAGCCAGCCGCTAATGGCTGTAAACAAATATCTACTATTTCAAGACCAGCTCTTTCCACACATCTTAAGGTGTTATGTAAAATAGTTTTACTGCCAGTAATGATCATACCTTCCATTTCTAAACGAACACCAATCATACCTCTTGGATCGGTAATTTCATCTAAACCGTCCACGATAAATTGGGTTGGAATAATGTCAATTATTTCTCTTTCTGGCGGAATGGAAACAACTTGTGCTGCTTCTTTCACTCGGATAACATCCTCAATGGTAATTTCACGATTTTCGCTTGACACTGCAACAACCCCATGGGATGGCTGCAGACTAACATGATTTCCCGAAACGCCAACAATTACTTGGTTAATTTCTACACCGACCATTCTTTCTGCTTGTTCAATTGCTTTTCGAATGGAATGAACTGTTTCATCTATATCCACAATAGAACCTTTTTTTAAACCTTCAGAAGGAACGATGCCGACTCCAATAATGTTTAAAGATTCGTTCATCATTTCACCAATGATTACTTTTACGCTGGATGTACCGATGTCTAGACTTACATAAAACTCATTGCTGTTCATTCTCGGGCACCTCCTTTTGCATTTTAAAATAAAATTGAACAACATAGTCTATTATTTAACGAATGTTTTTTATTGCTTCGGAGACTTATTTAATAAAAAATCTGCAAGAATGCTTGTCCTCCTGAAACATATTTAATTTATTTTGTTTTAAACTATTCGCCAAAACTTATGTATTCCCCTTTTTTATCATTTATTTTTTTTTACTTTTTCACGTTTATTTTCCCATTTTGTTAATATAATCCTTCTAATTACTGCAATGTTCTGGAATAAACGAACACCAAAAGCAAAAATAGCAGCTAAATATAAGTCTACACCAAGATGTACACCGAGAAAAGCTAAACTTGCTGCTAATATAATATTAAAAAAGAAACCAGATACAAACACTCTTTCATCATAAATATTTTGAAGATGTGCACGAATCCCTCCAAACAACGTATCAAATGCTGCAAGAACAGCAATGGATAAATAACTTTCATATTCTTTTGGTATGGTTAAATTTGATAATAAACCAAGCAAAATGCCGACTAATAAGCCAAAAACAGGCAGCCACATTAAGAACCGCCCCCTTCTTCCTCTTTTACTGGCTCCATGTAATGAACATTTATGGAGTTTGCGTATGATGGGACTGTTAATTTATTTGACGGTTTTTTTATATTTAGTATAAGATTGTAAACAAAAAATTCATCCGCTGATTTTGACACTTTCATTCGATTGTACAATTTTTCTGCACTTTCCGTATTATCCGTTATGACTTTTACTTCAATAGGTAAAGTATTTAAAGGATATCCGTCTATTTTTGTTACATTATTAATTTCCCTAATGGCAGTTGTATTAATATAACGATATCCATTTATCGCCAGTTCTTTGGCACCATACATATTCAATTCATTAATCAGTCTTTTTAATAAATCAGCAGTAATTTTTCCAGGTTCTTCTCCTAATAAAAGTTCTTTATTAAAAGGTTCAATCGAAATAACAATTCCTGGGCCACTAAATTTCGTTAAGCCCATTTCTTCTTTTAATTCTGAAATCGTTCCTTGTAAAACTTGTTCTTTACTTCGCAATTGATTATTCTTATATTCATCGATCTTTTCGTTTGTTGACCGAATTTCCTGCAGAAGCTTCAATTCTAATTCTTTTTCCTTTAACAAATCTTCTCTTAATTGCCAGCTATCTCTTGTATCGCGAACGACTGGCTCTTTTACTGTTTGAAATTGAACAGCAATCATAAATCCGATAATTATCGTTATTCCCGTCATTGTGAAAAATTTTTTATCCACACTTTACCATACTTTCTACCTTCTATTTATATAGTGTTGTTTTTATATAGTAGGCTCTGTTAAACTTGCCTGTTGATTTCCACTCCAGGCGTTCGCTTTCCGCGGGCGGTCCGGGAGCCTCCTCAGCGCTGTGCGCCTGTGGGGTCTCCCTCTGACTCGCTTTTCCCGCAGGAGTCTCACGCCTGGAACG
This sequence comes from Niallia sp. 01092, assembly GCF_052318935.1. NCBI lineage: Bacteria > Bacillati > Bacillota > Bacilli > Caryophanales > Bacillaceae > Niallia > Niallia sp. 01092. The sequence goes on from NZ_JBQRKO010000009.1 coordinate 175,908, forward strand.
AAGATCAACATAGTGCCGAAATCAACAATGAGCTTTAACATAGCCATATAGTAAGAAGTGACAATCACTGTATGCTATACTATTCACTCCTAGGAAATGTTCAAAAAAGCCACCAAGTTAAAGCTTCTATTTTGGCACCTTTTATGCATCAAAAATGGCACCCCATCTCGTTTATCTTCAGCTTCCAATAAACGGTTTCATTTTAACTTCTTTTGTTTTCTCCACCGTAAATTTAACATTTTCATTGACTAATTGATCTTTTACCCCACCAGGAATATTTATGGCTCCTTCTAATACATCGCTATTCCCTATTGCCGTAATAATAAATGGAGCAGGATGCTGATATCCATCAATTTCAATGACTGGACCATTGCAAAGAATATAAGAATGATGGGATAGACGCTGTCCATTAATACTGATAGCAGTAGCCCCAGAGATATAAAGTTCATTCACTACTTGAAAAATATGGTGTTCGTGTACAAGATAGTGATTGATATTTTCATCTTTAGGATTGTAATCGCCGTCTTCAAGCGTAATGCTAACGCCTTCTCCTTGTACCGGTACTTTCCCTAAATACATACGAAATTTTTCTGCTTCTTCCGCTAAAGCCGAAAAATTTTCCGCTTCACTCGACAGCTCTTTTTCAAAGTTAAGCAATTTATTTTGTGCATTTTTTAATTGTTGCTGCAACTGATTATTAGTCTTTTCTTGCTTGATTAATTCATTTCGTAAAGCTAAATCTTTTCCAAACTGACTGTCCATTTTGGGGGGATTTCCCTTCTCTTCTTCTGCCATTTGATACGCAAAAGAAACGATAAAACCTAAAATAAGAAAAACAAAGGAAAAGATAACATGACTTCCTTTCACTTTCTTTTTCACTTTGCTTTTTCCCCTTCCTTTTTATACGCTTTAAAATAAGAACCAACTTCTAAATCAATAACACCTTTCTTTTTACGGTTTAATTGACTAATAATGGAGGGATAGTACTGCATCTTATCAGCAAATGTGTATAAAGAAGCGGATACTTCAAATCCATCATTCATATATACATTTATATGAAAAGAATCTGTGTTTTTAGGAGTATAGTGAATTTCAGATATGCTGTTATAGACTTCTTTCGGAAGCTTGTCTAATTCGTCCACCATTGTTTTTAACACTTTATCTTCTTTAAAACCGATAATGATTGGTGCATCAGCAGGTGTTTCTCCCATACTTCTTTCTGCGAGCATTTTCCCTGATTCAATAATCGGTATATACTTATTCCCTGCTAATAAATAAGCAATTCGTTTGTATTCTTTTACATATATCGTCACTTTATTAGGAAAGGAAGTTGTCACTTTTATTGATTTTATATCGTGAAAATCATTTATTCTTCCTTCCACTTTCTTTTTATTAATCGTCCACATATTCGTATTTTGTGTTATTCCACTTTTCCTTTTTATTTCTTCTTGTTTGATTAATCTATTTCCTGTTACTTCAATTTCCTTCACATGACTAAGTGGTGACTGGAAATAAATAACACATGCAATTAACAGAAAAAAAAGCAAAAGTAAAAAAATGAGTCGGCGATTCGCTTTTTTCCGACGCTGCTGCTTTAACTTTGGAATACGATCTTCTATGGAAACAATCTTTCCTTTTTCCAAAAAATATTCACCTCATCATATAAAAAGCTATATCAATACATGTCCATTTTTAACGAACCAGTATAAAAGGCATCTTTTATGTATAGTTTCTCTTTTTTTCTAGAAAATCCTTTTCTTAATTTACCATATTTAGTTTAAAAAAGCAGAACTTTTTTCAAATTTTCATTATAACATAAACATAAAAATCCAATATAGTGAAATTTTCCTTCAGCTTGTTTTTTCTCCAAATAAAAAGCATCCCAAAATACTCTAGGTTTAGATAAAGAATGATATAACCCCATATAGACGTACATCATTGTACAATATTTTAAACATTTTCGTGTAATTACATCAAAATGATATCAAAATGTAATACAGCATTCATTAAATTGAAACGGTTTTCAAACACAATGGAATTATTTATTAATTTAAAGAAAGAACAAAAGCGCAGGCCTTGAACAGCTCTGAAGAAAAATGTTCACATGACTCAAAAAGTGCTTTTTACTTTTGGCTGTTTTCTCAAAGTTTGTTGTTTTCCACATAAAAAATTGAAGAAGTAGTACTCAGCGACTGAATACACGTAGACTCCTGTGGGAATGCGAGAAAGACGAGACCCCGCAGGAGCGTATGCGACGAGAAGGCTCGACGCTCGCCCACAGAAAGCGAAGTGTATTCAGTCTGCGAATATAAAAGCAACAATCAATACGAAAACAGCTAAACAGCCTTACTTTTAGAGGCATGGGGTTATTTTCACAAGAGCTAGGCGCCGGAGCTAGATGCGGACCAACCCCTTTAGTTATTCATAACTTCATTTCGTTTATAATTTTCTAGACGATAAAAAAAGATGACCCTATTTAGAGCCACCTTTTAAGCAATCAGACTATTTACTTTAATATCGAGAATAGCGGCTTACATTTAATAACACCCCAATGGCAACAAGCATTAATGTCAACGAAGATCCTCCGTAGCTTAAAAAGGGAAGTGTTATGCCGGTAACCGGCATTAAGCCTGTAACAACGCCAATATTGATCATTACTTGAATCGCAACCATGGCAATAATCCCAACTGCTAAAAAACTTCCAAATAAATCTTGTGCGCCTAAGGCAATTCTAATTCCCCGCCATAATAATAAAGCAAAAAGCAATAATATTAAAGAACCACCAATAAACCCAAGTTCTTCCGATAAAATAGCAAAGATAAAATCGGTTTGCGGTTCAGGCAAATAAAAGAACTTTTGTCTGCTTTCTCCCAGTCCTAAGCCGAACAGTCCCCCTGGTCCAATCGCGTATAAAGATTGAATAATTTGAAATCCACTTCCTAACGGATCAGACCATGGATCAAGAAATGAGGTGATCCTTTTTATCCGATAAGGAGCCGATGCAACTAAACCGACAAATCCACCTAGTCCAATTAAAGCAAGAATAGCAAAATGACGAATTCTTGCACCGGCAATAAAAATCATGACAATACTTGTCCCGACCATAACCGTTCCAGTTCCTAAATCCGGCTGAAGCATAATCATGCCAAATGCTAAAAAAACAATTCCTAATGCTGGAAGCAACCCTCTTTTGAAGGAAGTAATTTTTTTTTGATTTTCAGATAAAAATTTTGCTAAAAAAGCAATCATTGCCATTTTCATAAACTCGGAAGGTTGAATGGAAAACGCTCCTACTCCTATCCAACTTCTTGAACCGTTCCTAACATTTCCTATTCCAGGAATTAACACAAGTACTAATAAAACGAAACAAATAATCACAATCATTTTCGCCCATGTTCGCCATGTCCAATAATCAATATTCATAATAAAAAACATCGCAACAATTCCTACTCCGGCAAAAAGCATCTGCCTTTTAGCAAAGAAAAAGGAATCATCAAACTTAAACTGTGCCCACACGGCACTTGCACTATACACCATTATTAACCCAATAGCCAGCAAGGTAAATGTAATGATAATCAATATTATATCTGGAGTCGCTTTTTTTGTCGGCACTTCTACCACACCTCGAGTTGCAAGTATTAGGGCTTGCAAAAGACGCAGGGAACTTTTATTTCCGTCTAAAACATAAAGATTAGTGAAGTTTTCGTGCTGAAAAAGTCCTTTTACACTTTCAACGATCTATTAGTATGACAAGCCCTTATTTAAGCTTATGCACCGCATTGATAAAAATGTCTCCTCTTACCTCAAAAGTTTTATATTGATCCCAGCTTGCACACGCTGGTGAAAGAAGAATGACATCCCCTTCTTCTGAATAATCAAAAGCAGCAGGTACAGCTTTTTCCACATTATCGACACGTTGAATGTTTTTTATTCCCGCTTGTTCACCTAATCGTTCCATCTTTTCTGCTGTTTGTCCAAAGGTTATCATTGCTTTTACATTGTTGAGAGATGGCAGCAACTCATCAAATTCATTTCCTCGATCGAGTCCTCCTGCAAGTAAAATAACTGGCGCATCAAAAGCAGCAAGGGCATTTTTTGTTGCTAATATATTGGTCGCTTTTGAGTCATTATAAAATCTGCGCCCTTTTATTTCATTTATATATTGTAAACGATGTTTTACCCCTTTAAAGGAATTTAATATAGCAAAAATATTTTCATTACGAACACCTGTTAATTTTGCTGCTGCAACAGACGATAAAATATTTTCCAGATTATGAGCACCTGGCAACACAATGTCTTTTACATCCATTACTTTTTCGTCATGAAAATAAATGCCGCCTTCTTTTACATAGGCACCAAACGCTAATGGTCGAATGGTAGAAAAAGGGATAATCGTTGCTTTGCTGCTTTTAGCAATATTCATTACCTCTTCTTGCTCCACATTTACAATCAAATAATCATATTCATCTTGGTTTTTTGTGATATTCCCTTTTGCTTGAGCATACTCTTCCCGTGTTCCATGATAATCCAAATGAGCGTCATAAATATTTGTAATAATAGCGATTTTCGGTTTAAATTGATCAATTCCCATTAACTGAAAGGAAGAAAGCTCAATCACCATTTGATTATCTTTTTCCGCATTTTGGGCAACGCTTGATGCAACCATCCCGATATTTCCTGCAATAAGCGGTTTTTTATTGTCTTGTTTTAACATTTCGAATAATAGCGTAGTCGTCGTTGTTTTCCCATTAGAACCTGTTATCGCAAAGAAAGGAGCTTCTGATATACGATAAGCAAGCTCTACTTCTGTTATAACCGGGATTCCTTTTTCTATTGCTCCTTTAATCATCGGATTAAAATAAGGAATACCTGGATTTTTTACAATCAACTGAAACCCTTCCTCTAACAGTTCAATTGGATGACTACCGCAAATAACAGTAACTCCTTGTTCAAGAAGGCCTTGCGCTTCTGGATTTTCATCAAGTGGCTTACTGTCATTTACAGTTACAAACGCACCTAATTTATGCAGCAACGCGGCAGCGCTAACCCCACTTTTGGCTAATCCAAGTACTAAAACCTTTTTGTGATAATAATCTTTTATATGTTTCACTTATAACCACACCTCGATATAGATTCCTAATATAGCAAATATCAATCCTACACTCCAGAATGTAACTACTACTCTCCATTCTGACCAGCCAACTAGTTCATAATGATGGTGCAAAGGACTCATTCTGAAGATTCTTCTGCCCGTAGATTTAAAAGAAATTACTTGCAGTATAACAGACAATGTTTCAATGACAAAAACGCCGCCTATTAAAATAAGAAGAATTTCCAGCTTCGTTAAAATCGCGATCGCAGCTATTGCACCACCAAGCGCCAATGACCCAGTATCCCCCATAAATACTTTTGCCGGATGTGCATTAAATACTAAAAATCCTAATACAGCGCCGACAATTGCCACTGCAAAAATACTAATTTCATATTGTGATTGACTCCATGCTAATACAGCAAATGCACCAAAACTGATAGCAGCGGTTCCTGATACTAATCCATCCAACCCATCTGTTAAATTAACAGCGTTAGAAAACCCTACTAACCAGAAAATAATAAATAATACATAAAACCAACCTAAGTCAAAGGACTTATCAATAAATGGAATATGGATGGCAGTGGAAAAATCCGTTTGTTTTAAGACAAAATAAACGACAACCGAAATAATAATTTGGCCGAGTAATTTTTGTTTCGATGTTAATCCTAAATTTCGTTTCATCACTACTTTAATAAAATCATCTAAAAATCCTAATAATCCAAAACCTAACATCACAAACAGCAATAAATAGGTTTTAATCGTTGGTTCTGAAAATTTGCTTGTCATAACCAATGTTGTCACGACAACAGATAATAAAATCATTACACCGCCCATTGTCGGTGTACCCGATTTTTTTTGGTGTGATTTTGGACCTTCTTCTCTTATACTTTGTCCGAATTTTAATCTTCTTAAGAAAGGAATAAAAATGGGAGAAATTAATACGGTGATTAAAAACCCTAAAAGAATAGTAAAAAAGATTGTTTGCTCCAACATTTTATTCCCCTCCTTTCTTGTCTTTTGCTAGCAATGATTTTACGATTTCTGCTATTACCGCTATATCATATGTTTCTTTTTCTTTATTCAGACTTGTTTCTTGTTGATAAATAAATTTTGTTGTATTGCTTCCTTTTACTAATTGATGTTCATATATTTCTATCATTTTTTTTAAGCCTTTCTTTAGATCATTTGTATAAAATATTGGAAAGTGATTTGGTGTATATGCAGGAATTGGCTTTTCTTTTTCCCAAATGGTTCCGATTGCTCCATTAGCAATCGCTTCGTCCAATTCTCCGGATTCTTTGCCAAATAACGGCACAAAAAGTCCTTTTGGCTGCTTGACACCGGCATAAAACGATACTGTTTGAAAAATAATGTTGTCGTCGCCAAATCCTTTAGCATTTGGAATTGCTTGAGTTATAAACTTATAGGACAGTTCCATTTTTTCGCTCCTCAATCGCTTCTTTCGCAACAAGGCGGTCATCAAAATCGAACACGTTTGCACCTATTTGCTGATACGTTTCATGCCCTTTGCCAGCAATTAAAATGACATCTTTTGCTTTTGCCTCTTTGACTGCATAATAGATTGCTTTTTTCCGATCTTCTATCATATGATAGCTTTTCCCTTTTACTCCCGCTTCCATCTCTTTTAAGATTTGAACAGGATCTTCACTTCGAGGATTATCACTTGTAAAAATAGCATGCGTTGCATTTTCACAAGCAATAGCAGCCATAAGCGGGCGTTTTGTTTTATCCCGGTCGCCGCCACAGCCGACGATGACATATATATCTTTTTCAGCAAACTGCTTCACTGTTTTCAACGCATTTTCTAAGCTGTCTGGTGTGTGAGAATAATCAACAATAACGGAAAAATCTTGTCCGGCATCCACTGTTTCGAACCTTCCGGAAACGCCTTCTACTTTTTCAATTGCTTTAATAATCTGCTCAATCGGGATATTGCAGACAATGCCTGCTGCGATACTTGCCAATGTATTATAGACGCTGAATTTGCCGACCATTTTAATGGAAACAGGAAAATCTCCTACGGGTGTATGTAATTGAAAACTAGTACCTGAAGCGGTTATGCTTATGTTTTTTGCTGAAACATCTGCATCTGTATCAATCCCATATGTCAGGACAATCGCTGCTGTTTGCTGCTCAAATTCTTTGCTGCATGGATCATCATTATTTAATATCGCATATTTCGGTTTTTCTGCTGAAAATGTATTGCCTAGCCTTGTAAATAATAGTCCTTTTGCCCTTTTATACTCTTCCATCGTACCATGATAATCTAAATGGTCTTGTGATAAATTTGTAAAGACAGCTATATCAAAATCACAGCCGAAAACTCTTCCTTCGACTAAGGCATGGCTGGACACTTCCATTACAGCGGTCTCTACATTCTGTTCCACCATTTGATGAAAAATTTTCTGAAGCGTAACCGGCTCTGGCGTCGTATTTTTTGTTTCTTGGATCTCTTCCTTGATTTTTGTATACATCGTGCCGATAATGCCTGTGTTCTGCTGTACTTCTTTTAAAATCGCTTCGATTAAATGGCTTGTTGTTGTTTTCCCATTAGTGCCTGTAATTCCGATTAATTGCAGCTTTTGCGTTGCATGGCTGTAAAAAACATCAGCCAGGATACTGCTTGCTTTTTTTGTATCTTTTACTACAATTACAGGAATAGGAAGGTTTAATGGTTTTTCTGCAATAACAGCCACAGCGCCCGCTTCATACGCTTTCCTTGCAAAGTGGTGACCATCGACCGTAAAACCTTTTATACAAATAAATAAACTGCCTTGTTTTACTTTGCGATTATCATTTTCAATGGATAAAATGTCGATGTCTTCTCCAGAATAAGAAGTGTACGGTTGTAAACATTTTAGTAGTTGTTTTAATTGCATTTCTTAAATTCCTCTCTTCTGTAACTCCGTATGTATTCTATTTCCGATAAAACGATTGCGTGCTAGTTAATAAGTGGAAATAGTTATATTATAAAACGAATACATGTATCAAGCAAAACAAATTCCACAGCGTATTTATTTTACATGATAGTAATCAATTTCGCCATGCTGATTATTAATTTAATATGTTACTATATTCTTTCTATTATTAAAGGACGACGCAAACGGCCGCCCTTTAATTATCATAATAAATTCTTATCGTTGATCCTTCTTTTACTTTTGAACCAGGTCTAGGGGATTGTTTGATGACTGTATCTCCACTTCCACTTGGTTCAATCTTCAGGTTAAGAAATATTTCACTAATTTCTGTTTTGCTAACTCCTACTAAATCAGGCACTTCTATTAAAGGAGTGTCTGGATATTTATATTTTTTTTCGATTTGATCTTTTTGCTCTGGCACCCCCATTGCCCGCAAGCTGTCCCCCATGATTTTCCCAACAATTGGGGCAGCTACGGTACCACCAAATTGCACCGTTCCTTTTGGGTGATCAACTGCTACATATACAACAAGCTGTGGGTCATTTGCTGGTGCAAAACCGATAAAGGACACGATATAGTTATTTTCTAAATATCTTCCGCCAGAAGCTTTTTGGGCAGTACCTGTTTTTCCTCCTACACGGTATCCTTCCACAAATGCTTTTCCCCCAGTTCCTTGCGCTACTACACTTTCTAATGCCTCTCTCACTTTTTTTGATGTTTCTTCTGAAATTACTTTTCGCTTAGCAACTGGTTGTTTCTCCATTATCACTTCGTTGGTAACTGGATCAATCAACTCTTTTGCCACGTATGGCGTATATAATGTGCCTCCGTTAATGGCGGCAGACAATGCGGTTACTTGCTGTATCGGCGTAACAGCCACCCCTTGTCCAAATGCGGTCGTTGCCTGCTCCACTGGACCAACTCTATCCATATTAAACAAAATTCCTTTTGATTCTCCTTGTAGATCGATGCCTGTTTTTTCACCAAACCCAAAATTGCGGATATATTGAAATAATTTGTCTTTTCCTAAACGCTGTCCTAGTTCAACAAAACCTGGGTTGCAGGAATTTTGCACTACTTCGAGGAAAGATTGAGATCCATGTCCACCGCGTTTCCAGCATTTTAATTTTGCTCCACCTACTTCTGCATATCCACGATCATAGAAATGATCCTTTTGCAAATCTACTTTTCCTTCCTCCAACGCAGCTGCTAATGTAATTATTTTAAAGGTGGATCCTGGTTCATAAGAGCGCCAAATAGGTAAATTTCGGTTAAAAACATCAGACGAAACATTTTTGAAATCAGCTGGATCAAAGCCTGGCCTGCTCGACATCGCAATAATTTCACCCGTTTTCGGATTCATTGCAATCGCCATAATGGCATCTGGGTTATACGTTTGCTCTGCTATGTCCAACTCTCTTTCGATAATCGTTTGTACTTTTGTATCAATCGTTAGTCTCAGATTATAGCCATTAATAGGTGCTTCATAATCATCTGCCATATCATTCATTCTTTGCCCCTTTGCATCTGAATAATATTGAACAGACCCTTTTTTCCCTTTTAACTCATCGTCATATTCTAACTCCAAACCGACTAGCCCTTGGTTATCGATCCCTGCAAACCCTAATACATGGGATAAATAATTGCCAAACGGATACGAACGCTTAGAATCTTCGCCAATATACACCCCATTAATATCCAGCGCTCGCACTTTTTTTGCTTTTTCATGAGAAATTTTTCTTCCTTCTGGTAGCCGTACACTCATTTCTTTTTTTATGATTTGCTTATAAATCGATTCCTTGTCCGCTTCTAACACAGCGGCTAATTTTTCAGCTGCATTTGCTGGATCTTTAATCTGTCTTGGGACAATATAAACGGTTGGAGCACTTATATTCGTTGCCAGGGCTACTCCATTCCTGTCCACTATTTCGCCTCTCTCTGGCTCAAATTGAATTTGTCTGCTCCATAAGCTTTTCGCTTTCGTCGTTAATTCATTTCCTAAAAAAAACTGCACATATGCCAAGCGTAAATCAATAATAAAAAATATAACAATTCCTGCTAATAATGCTATCGTTAACCGTTTTCGAACAGTAACGTTTGAAACACGCATATAGAAAAGAACCTCCTTTTTAACTAGCTCGTTTCAATATATGCTTGTACTAGTTTAGATAGAACGCTCTATAAATAAAGTAAAACGCACTGCTAAACAGTGCGTTCTCTCGTTATTCCGATTTCTTTAATTTAATGTTTAGCGTTTCATTGCCTTTTACTGTGGAGCCTGCTTTTATACTTTGTGAACTTACATAGCCGCTGCCGCTTGATTTTACTTTAATCCCTGTTACTTCGCTTACTTTTAACACATCTCTTAAAGACCAGCCAATCATATTTGGCATTGTAGCTTCTCCATCTGTTTGCAGCAATACTTTTTCACCTGCTAAAAACGAATCAGCTGCTTTTGGCAATTGGGTAGTAATGGTGCTTCCTTTTCCGATGATAATAGGTTGTAATCCTTGATTTTTCATTTTCTTTTCTGCATCATTTATCATTAGACCCTTTACATCTGGCACTTCAATCGGCTGAACAGATGGTTTCGCAGAAGGTGTTATGTCCATATACTGAAGGCTGCTTTTCATGACCGAAGTAAAAATCGTAGAAACTGGATCTGATCCAACTTTTCCATTTCCTAATTGCGGCTGTTTAACAGCAACATACATTATTAATTCTGGATCATCTTTAGGAGCCATACCCATAAATGAAAATACGTAATTACTTTCCCCTTTTAAATAGCCTCCGCTATATGAGATGGAAGCAGTTCCTGTTTTTCCGGCTACATCATATCCTTCAATTTTATATTTTTGTCCTGTTCCATTTTTGCTTGTAATGACCGTTTCTAAGTAGTCGCGGACTTGTTTAGCTGTTGCTGCAGAAATCGGATTTCCAGTTAATTCTGTTGCAGTTTTCTTTATTACATCCCCTGAATTAGCGTCAACAATTTTATCAATAACATGAGGTTTTACCATTTTTCCATTGTTGGCAATGGCTGTTGCTGCCTGAATTTGCTGAATCGGTGTCAACGCTGTTCCTTGTCCATAAGCTGTTGTCACTTTTTCTACCGGCCATGTAAAAGCAATCGAGCTGTTTGCTTCATGAGGCAAATCAATTCCTGTTGGCTGATCGAACCCAAACTTCGTTAAATACTCTCTTAATCGATCAAAACCTAATTTTTCTTTCGCTATTTTTGCAAATGCTACGTTTGAAGATCGTTGCAAGCCTTCCAAGTAAGTAATTGTTCCCCATCCCACCCTATTATGATCATGAATTTCTGTATTTGGCGCATTAGGTATTGCCCTGTATTTACCAGATTTATATTTTTCGTCTGGATTAAACACACCTTCTTCCACCGCTGCAGCAAGTGTAAAAATTTTCATCGTAGATCCTGGCTCATAAGATGTTTCAATTGCTTCATTATGCCATGATTGATTAATTCCTTCCTTTGTCGCAGAATTAAAGGTTGGCCGCTGGCTCATGGCGAGAATTTCGCCTGTTTTTGGGTTGGCAACAATCGCAATCATTTTTTCCGGATTATATTCCTTATCGACCTTCGTCATCGTATCATCTAAAAATGATTGAATTTTTTTATCGAGCGTTAAATACACAGTATTTCCGTTTTTGGCAGGCACGACATTTTCTTTGCTTCTAGGGAGAATATAACCCCAATAATCACTTTTATATTTCATATAGCCATCTGTACCAGATAATAGCTTATTTAAACTTTGTTCTACTCCTAACTTCCCTGTTCCTGTGTACTTGCCTGTTTGTTCGTCTTCTTTTTCTTCGACAAACCCAATCACATGGGATGCAAACGTGCCATTCGGATAATTGCGTTTTTTCCCTTCCACAATTGCAATGCCCGGCAGCTTTAAATTTTCAATTTTCTTTTTCGTTTCATAGGAAAGATTTTTTCCGGCTGATCCAAACTCAACTTGTTTGGCACCCTCTTTAGTTAAAATTCTATAAATCTCCGACTCTTGTAAATCAATATATTTTGCAAGCTCTTTTGCTGTTTTTTCCGGGTTTTTTACATGAACCGGATTATCCGGATCATTTTCACTTAAACTGCTGTCTGTTATTGCAACAAGCTTATACGAGGATGCGTCTTCTGCAATGACCTCGCCATTACGATCAAGAATGCTTCCTCTTGAAGCTTCGAGAACTTTTTCTGATGTATATTTTTTTTCTGCTTTTGCAGCAAGCACTTCTCCTGATACTTCACCCGTTGCTTGAATAAAAATAAAACGAATAATCAATATAAAAAAGAGCAGACAGAAACATAAAAATACAATGGCTGCTCCAAGATTTATATTTGGCTGTTTTCGAATCATTATTGCACAACCTTCACATTGTCTTTACTAAAATCTAAGCCTAATTTTTCAGCTGCTTTTCTGATTCTTTCAAAGCTGCTTAAGTCTTTTACTTGAATATCAAGTTCTTTATTTGATTTTTCCAGTTTGTTTATTGAGTTTTGTGCAATTTGAATGTTTTTATTTACTTGATATATTTCCGCTTGGTTGCCGACAATCTTCACCGCACCAAAACATAAAAGCGCTGCAAATGTGACACCTAGTATTTTTTCTCCAGGAGATAATAATGATTTTGTTTGTTTTATTACCTTTTTAACCGTTTGCTGTTCACTTTGATAACTTTCTTCTTGAAGCTTTCTAGCCAAATTGCTCATTTTATTACCTCCTGTAAGTTCCATTTTATAATTTTTCTGCTACACGTAATTTCGCTGATCTTGCCCGGTTGTTTTCTTCTAATTCTTGTTCGGATGGAATAATCGGTTTTCTTGTGACAAGTTTTAATTCGGGTTTAAACTCATCTGGAATAACAGGTAATCCCGGCGGTAAATTCGGAAGATCACTTGCCTTTTTAAAAGTTGATTTACAGATTCGATCTTCAAGGGAATGAAAGGTAATAACACTGATTCGACCACCTTTATTCAATAATGAAATCGCTTGATTTAAAGAAGATTCAAACACACCTAACTCATCATTTACAGCAATTCGTATCGCTTGAAAGATCCTTTTAGCCGGATGTCCGCCTTTTCGTCTTGCTGGTGCGGGAATGCCTTCTTTAATTAATTCCACCAGCTGCCCAGTTGTCTCAATCGGACTGATGCTTCTCGCTGCTTCAATTTTTCTGGCAATTTGCTTCGAGAATTTTTCTTCTCCATATCGGAAAAATATTTTCACTAGCTGCTCATAGCTCCAAGAGTTTACGACATCATATGCTGATACGTCTCCCTCATGATCCATACGCATATCAAGTGGCGCATCATGATGGTAGCTGAAACCACGCTCCGGTGTATCTAATTGAGGAGATGAAACTCCTAAATCATATAAAATACCGTCAACGTGAAAAATTCCTAACTTTTTAATTTCTTGTTCCAATTGACTAAAATTACTTTTCACAATCGTCAATTTGTTTTTGTATGCAGCTAGTTTTTGTTCTGCATTGCTAATAGCTGTATCATCTTGATCAAAAGCGATCAGTCTTCCTTTGTCTGATAGCTTTGAAAGAATCAGTTCACTATGTCCTGCACCACCAAGGGTACAATCGATATAAATGCCATCTGGCCGGATTGCTAACGCATCGACCGCTTCATGAAGTAATACCGTTGTATGATTAAACATGTTGTCCACCTGTCTATTATTTTTTCTGAATATTTTTGTATGTATCCTGCTCTTATAGTCCTTTGCAAATCCATGAAGGATTGTGAGTGACAATTCATACTAGTTTCTGTTAAAAAATGCTTTGTGTATTTGCCTTCGAAACGTTTACAAAAGGATGCTTGCATCAAACATTAAATATCAAACCCAATCATATTTTCTGCAATTTCTGCAAAAGAATCCTCTGATTCGGAAAAATAATCTTCCCAAAGGTTTTTGCTCCAAATTTCTATACGATTGGATACACCTAAAACCACACATTCTTTTTCTAATTTTGCATATTGGAATAATGAGGAAGCAATATTGATGCGCCCTTGTTTATCCAGTTCGCATTCAGTTGCTCCAGAGAAGAAAAAACGGGTAAAAGCGCGAGCGTCTTTTTTTGTAAGAGGAAGTGCTTTTAATTTTTCTTCGATAATATTCCACTCACTTAAAGGGTATCCAAATAAACATTGATCAAGTCCACGGGTTAAAATAAAGGTTTCGCCAAGATGCTCTCTAAATTTCGCAGGCACTATCAAACGGCCTTTCGCATCAACATTATGATGATATTCGCCCATAAACATACCTGCTTCCCCCACTTCCTTACCTCAATGTACCACAATCCCCCACTTTCCTCCACTATATATTAGATTCTATCTATTTACACAATATCCTGCAAGGAAAATCACATAATTTATAATAGGAATCTTCTTCCTAATAGCTGAGCATTATATGCTTGCACAAAAAATAGGAAAGGCACCTAATAAAGGACCTTTCCTATCAGCCTTATAATTTAATTACTTTATGCTTACCATCAAACTCCATCGAAACTTTCATTAATTCATCTAAAAAATCCAATCCATATTTATTAAGAAAATACGTTATATTCCATACCCGTTCTTGTGGAGCGCCATCTGGTTTCATATTTCTTTCCATTCGATTGAATTTATTTACTATCACTTCATGTTTGTGTTTTACTGATTCTTCCACTTTTACTCCCATAAAATCCAACTGCTTTAATATAAAACCTTCATTCTTTTTCAATAGCGGAAGCAGCCCTTTTGTATCTTTTGTAATTTCATCTTCTAATTGCAGATAATTCTTTTGAATATCTTCTTTTACTTTGCTTAATATCGCTGCGATTTTTTCATTCGCTACAGAATGTAAAAACTGTTCACATTTTTCTTTTGTTCCAGATGTAATAACTTCCGAAATCGTTAACTGTAATTCCTTCATATCCGCTTCTACACAACGCTCTAACAGCGTAATATTAAGACGCGGTACGATAGGAGGCATCTTTATGCCCATCCATTCAAACGCTTTTTTTAATTCAGCCCAGTAGGCAATTTCTCCAGGACCTCCAATAAAAGCTAATGTTGGAAATAATAAATCTTGTGTAATGGGCCTTGTCACCACATTATTACTCAATTTATTTGGAAATTCACTAGCTATTTCCTTTAATTGCTTTTTCGTAAATTGAACTGTTTTATCTTTGCCGATAAATACATTTTGTTCTGCATCAAACTGCAGCAGCACTCTTTCTTGTATTGCTTCATCATAATAAAATAGATTTGCTGGATTTTCACTCATTTCAATAACAAGAGGGTATCCTGATTCTTTTACAATAGACTGCTGTTCTTTTACACAATCAGCTAGTTTATCTGCATGATCAATTTGTTTCAAAAAAATCTCTTTTTCTAATAAGCGTAAATTCTTATCTCCTGAATCCACTAATAACAATCCATACTCACGAAATAACCCCATCGTTATATAACTGAATAAATCAACAAATGTATCGGATTGGGCAATTGCTTCTTTTAAAAAGATTAATAACTGTTGGGAAAATTCTGTTTCACCATAACTTTCGACTACATCCTCGATCCACTCTAAACAGACATTTTTATCTAATGAAATATCAGATGCCATTTTTTTTTCGATAATTTTTTGTGGATAAAGCTTTTTTTCCATTTTTTCTTTTCCAGGTGTAAAAATATGGTTCACTTCCAAATAATCATGATCCTCACCAGCTACCCAAAAAACAGGAACTACCGAAATGCCTAATTCTGCCTCTTTTTCCTTTGCAAGTAAAATAATACTGATTACTTTATGGATGGAATAAAGCGGGCCAGTTAAAATTCCTGCTTGCTGCCCTCCTATAACAACAACGCTGTCGTCTTCTCTAAGCTTATTGATTGATTGTTGAACAGATTCGGAGGAAGGAAATTTCTCCATATATTTTTCTATATAATCCGCTACTTCTTGCCTCATAAACTTTCGTGTTTTTAATTCATTTAGCCTATCTTCATAACTCCCTTGATGCTGAAAAGAATAATGAAAAAAATTCATTATCTCCTTCGTTTGTGCTATGTAATCTGTCACAAACTTATTAGCAGTTTGCAACGACAGATTAATCATCTCCATTTATGTACTCCCCTTTTTATCAAAGTTTTTCATTATGTTTTATTAAATACCTTACTAACGTTACTACACCATTAATACATTTACATTGAGTATATCATTGTCAAAATCAAAGGAAAAAATCTTTGCTTATCATTTTTTATAAATTCAAACTTCGCACTTTCAAATTCGTTTGCAAATCTTAATAGGACTTGGTTTAGAACAATAAAAAGTAAGGCTTGTTTTTTATTGTTGAGGTTGCTTTCCACTACGGGTTGCTTCGCTTTCCGCGGGGTGGGAGCTGAGCCTCCTCGGCGTTG